>JALUUK010000029.1 GCA_027021395.1 Acidobacteriota bacterium | reverse complement strand
GCGAAGGATTTTCTGCAGACGGCCAAGGCGCCGGCCGCATCGCGCAAGGGAGCGGACGCGCCCGTGACGGAGGCCGTCGGTGGGATGCTCGGAGCGTTCGAGAAGGCCATGTGCGACGACCTCAATACGGCCGCGGCCACGGCTGCCTTGAGCGAACCGCTCTCTGAGGTCAATCGCTTGCTGGCTTCGGGAAAAGGCGTGGACAAGGCCCTTCGCTACGCCACGATCGTGCGCTTCGTAGGAGATATGCAGGTCGTTTCGGACGTGCTCGGCCTTTATGGACGTGATCCCGCCGAGTTCTTGCTCGAGCGAAGACAGCTCAAGGCGCGTCGCATCGGACTCGATGTCGAGCGGGTTCAGGACTTGCTCGAAGCTCGTGCGCAGGCACGAAATGACAAAGACTGGGCGCGCGCCGATCAGGTCCGCGATGAGTTGAGTGCTCTCGGCGTGAACGTGCGTGATGGTGCGGATGGTTCGGAGTGGTCGCTCTGAATCGGTGGAGCCGGAGGGGCTGATGTCGGATGATCCCGCTCGAGACGAAGTGCCCGGAATCGAAGGCAATCACAGCAAGGTGATCCGCCACGAGGGGGAGTTCCGTTGGAAGGACGTGCCGGTCGAGGAGTACAAGGCAGATAGCGAATCGTGGCGCGGCATCGTTCGGCGCGAAATGATCGGCAGGCGCGGTGAGTCCACCGACTTCCACCTTCGCTATTTCGAGATTCAACCCGGCGGTTACAGCACGCTGGAAAAGCACGAGCACGAGCATGCCGTCGTCGTCTTGCGAGGGCAGGGCGAAGCTCGCATGGGGTGTCGCCTCTATCGCGTATCCTTCGGCGATGTCGTCTATGTGGCTCCGGGTGATCCGCACCATTTTCTCTGCCCGGACGACGCAGCGGAGCCCTTCGGATTCCTCTGCATCGTCAATGCCGAGCGTGATCGCCCGCAGGCGGTCGACGGTCTTGGTGCCTGCACCATCTGCGAATGAATCGGCGCGTTTGGACGGCGCTCTTGACCGTGCAGATCCTCTTCGCGGTCCACTATGTGGTTGCCAAGATCCTGCTCGAGGATATTCCGCCGCGTTCGTGGGCCTTGATTCGCGTAGCGGCTTCGGCCTCGGTGCTCTTGGGCGCGTCCCATGCGCTGCGAAGATCTTTTCCGAAGCGACTCTCCGAGTACGGGAAGTTGGCGCTCTATGCGCTCTTCGGAGTCGGAATCAACCAGTTCTGCTTCGTCGAGGGGCTCTCCCGCACGACTCCGACGCATTCGGCGATCATCAATACGACCATTCCCGTGCTGACTTTGGCGTTCGCCGTGGCTCTCGGTCGAGAGACCGCCACGCCGACCAAGATCGCATCTCTGGTGATCGCCCTCGCGGGTGTCTCGTTGGTGGTGGCTCCGTGGACGCATGGATTTTCCGAGGCCACGGTCCAAGGAGATCTTCTGACGGTGCTCAACGCCACGTCGTTTTCCATCTTCCTCGTGCTGAGCCGGCGGATCATGATGCGCGTCGATCCTCTTCCGGCGACGGCGCTGATGTTCTGCTTCGGCGCGATCTATCTCCTCCCCGTTGGATGGCCGACCTTGGCGGAGATCGACATGAGCGACCTGAACCTCCAACACGCTCTGATCGCGGTCTTCATCGTACTCGGGCCGACGGCGGGCGCCTATCTTCTCAACTCCTGGGCGCTCGGGAAAGTGCACTCCTCGATGGTCGCGCTGTTCATCTATCTGCAACCCGTATTGACCTCGATTCTATCCTTCGTCATCTTGGCGGAACCCATCGGCATGCGCTTGCTCATCGGCGCTCTATTGATTTTCATCGGCGTTCGAGTGGCATCGACAGACCGATCTCTCGCCGGCCGCACGAGAAAAAAGTGAAGTGACTCCCCAAAGCCGGACCGTTGCCATGGTGCGTCGGAGCCGGAAATATAGGTAATGGTGGACGGTTATTGGGTTTCGGAAGGCGGGCCGCGGAATTTCTCTTCCATTCGCGCCGTTCTTTCTCGTAGAATGACGGTGTGGCCGGTTGGGTGAGGTTGGTGGTTCGCTCGTCGGGGCAGTCATTCTCGGAGGGAAAGCGCATCACGAAAATCCTGGAGAAAGCCATGACAAGAGCGAAGAAGCAGCAGGTGTTGCGGGCGGTTGTCGCGGGGGGGCTGATGGCGGCTTTCCTTCTGTCGCTCGGCTGTCATATTACGGATTATCCGATCATTACTGATGACCGGGGGACTTCTCGGGTGTGATTCGCACGGGGCACGATGCATACATCGTTCCTACGGCGCAGATCGCCCAAATCTGGAGTGACGGCTCCGACGAGACCTTTTCGCTGGTCTACCAGAACCAGAACGGCGATCAGTGGATCTCCACGAAGAACAACTTTGATTTCTCGGCATCGGTCTTGTTTCTCGACCAGACCTACTGCGACTGGCGTACGGAACAGTGCACGCTGACAAAGGTGTGGAACCCGGCGCAGGAGAATATCGACGATCGTTTCGATGAACTCCGCCCCGGTTGGGCAACATGTTCCGGCGCACGCTCGCTCTGCGTGCTCATTGCGTACAGCAGCCGCATCGGTGAATGCGGCGATGGTCTTTTTTGGGGCAAGAAGCAGGACCTCTTCGCGGAGTTTTCGGACTTGGTGAGGACGACCTGGCGCGGGGGAGATGCCTACGTCATTCCGGTCGATTACAGCAACACCACGGTTCGCTTGACCAGTGCCGGAGGCGTGACCGCGATGGCTCCCCGATCCACCTTAGCAACTGTCCAGTTCTTGGGGGCCACTTCAGCCAAAACCTGACGCAAATCAATTGACGTGTATTCAGCGTCCTTCTACACTTTTGGTTTCATAAACTGAAAGCGTTTGTCGTGGGGAAAGCCATGAGAGTCAATCCGCGAACTGCTGCATCGATTTGCGTTGCAATAGTCTTCCCACTTCTCGTCGCGAAAGAAAGCGCGATCTGCGTCTCAAGAGAAGGTGCAGTACATCGCCAAAGTGGCTCCATTGGACTACCTAGTGGCTACATTTCCTGGATTTCTGATTCGCAGATCGAACAATTGCCGCAACACTCTTCCGGTGCGCTCAATACGCGGGCGCCTGGCGGCGTGGATGCAGACACTCCTTGCATCGCGGCGGTTCACCATTTCTTGGACAGTGACTGTGGAGAAGTAGCTAGTGGCAGGGCGTATTTTGTCAACGTTCGTCCAGGAAGTCGCGTCCTCGTGAATAGACTATCACTCGGAAGTTTCGTGGCTATCCTCCGATGTGGGAAGAGTTCTTGGTACTCTCATTTCAGCCTTACGACCGACGGTGAAGTCGCCGATTCGCTGTTGTGGAACAAGATTCCAAATAGATATTTGAACCGCATATCGCGTCCTGGGGAGGACATCGCGCTTAGGCATCTTTTTGCGATTGCGGATGAGCCATCACGGCAAGTGCGCCGCATCCGGACGACCTATTTTGGTGAGATGATCTTGGACCGTGCTCCCGACGAACTCGAAACTCTGCTGCTGATTGGCGAAGGCGGCGCGCCTCTCTTATTCCGTTACAAGGAGTCGGACACGGTAGTTCCAGCGCAGATCGAAGCCGCGCGCCTAGCGGTTGACGTGATCAATGCGCCACGTGGTCCCGATGCGACTTGCGATCTTGCCTTAGTGCTGAATGGGTCATATCCCCTTGGCTATAAGCGGACGCAGCTCTGTGCCAATCCTTGGGTATTCTCCGACCTCGTTCCGGGGAGATACCGTCTTATCGCAATGGCTGCAAATGGAGCTAACAAAACGTTGTCTCTCAATTTGCATCCAGGTCGCAATGATGCAGTCATTCGGCTCGATTCTATCGTTGAACAACATTTTCTGGTTCGCGACGAAGAAGGGAAAATCGTAGATGGAGGTAGATACCGAGTACGTCACCCAGAGTACGAAGAAAGATCGACAGAGTGGAAGGATATTTCTGTTCTTGGGGAGTTTTCCGTCCCGGTTGTTATGACCCCAGGTGCCGAGGTGCTTGTCCAGGCGAAAGGAAAGGCGACAGCGATACTGCCGATGGCCAAACTTGCTGCGTCTGATGACATTCGTCCGATTACACTCATTGATGAAGAAACGGTCATTTTTGCGTGGACCGACAAGATGGATCTCTGCGTGCAATTACAGATCATCGATGGTGCCGGACAACGCCGAACTGATATATGCGACCCTCTTGTGGAAACGCGACTCCCGAACCTGAATCCAGGGTATCTACAACTCCGAGTCAAGCGAGACGATGGCGTCGTAGTTGCAAAGAGCGCTGTTGACATAGTCAAAGGAGAACGTACTAGGATTTCACTTCCACCGCGACCTCTCGTCAAGATCATCGGTCAAGTTGTGAGCCCACAACCTCTGGGTTCCAGAGGTGCCGTCAGTGTACTTTCTCGCGAGGACGACACACTCGTCGCGACGGTGCCGCTCTCGTCTCAGGGTGTTTTCGATGTAATTTTGGAAGGTGGCCGACGGTTCTTTTTTGACGCAAGGACATCGTTATTCCGG
>JALUUK010000028.1 GCA_027021395.1 Acidobacteriota bacterium | reverse complement strand
CACGTAGGGTCCACGGCACGACGGCGCCGGGCGGTAGTCTTCGTCTGAGAATCAATATTGCGGGCGTGCTCGGCGATATTGAAGACGACAATGAGGAACTCGAGTGCCACGCGAGTCCACAAGATGACATAGAACAGTGCAACGACAAAGACGCCATAGCCAAGCGTGAGCAGCCCGCGGTCGGACTTCCCAAGACGGGCAGCGCCTGCCGATGCGACCACAACTGCGCGAAGCACCGGTACGACGATAATACTGTGAGGATCCGAGGATGGATCGATAAGCCATCGGAGGTACAGATACGTACCATCGAACAACACTGCGGCAGCTATCACAAGCGTGGTAAGCCAATTGAACCGCAGTATTGTCGGTGTCCAATACCGACGCAGTTGCAGGTCGGGGAAACTTGTTCGCCGAGGGCGACCACTCCGTCGAGACGTGCGCGGCGCTGCGGTGACTGCACCTGCGGTGACATCGGGCACCGCGACCGCATGTCCGCCTGAATTCTTAGCCACTGGTGGAGGAAACGGCAAATCGGGAATGGTGCGCGCTCGCACCCATGTCTCGAGCCCTTCCCGCCAGACAAGATCGTCCGGGCCAAGTTTACCTCGGGCTGCCAGCTCCTTGAGCTGGTCCATCGAAACCGGGCCATACTGCGTCCCGCCTTTCGCATAGTACCACTCGGCAGATGAAGTCATGGCTGCCTCCTGTCTTGTGGAAGCATTGTGCCATGCCCTAGTTCGAACGTCAAACGAACCGTGCGAGTCCGGTGACAGCAAACATTCGGGACATTTCTCGGGACAGTGGCCAGATGGCGAACAGAGGAGTGCGTGACGTAAGTCCTTGTGTCACAAAGCGGAGGGCACGGGACTCGAACCCGCAACCCCATAAAGGGGCAGTTGATTTCGAATCACTGAGACGGCCCGAAAACACACCGTTTTGACTGCTTGTTGCCGCATAACGCCACGATAACGAAGCAAAACGCCGTCAACCGTCCGCGAACTTCGGGACATGTCCCGGTCCATTCTCAACCCTTCGCCGCCTTCCAGATCTCTTCGGCGATATCGTCTGCATCACCTCCGACATAGTAACGCATCGTCGTCTCAATGGAAGTGTGACGCATCAGACGCTTCAACGCCGCGGGCTTCAGGAGCTTCGCCCATCGAGTCCCGAAGGAGCGGCGCAGGTCATGGGCCGTCACATGTTTCCCCTCGTCGTTCACCACCACACCAGACGCCTCGCCGATGGCGGCGATGATGGTACTGACCTTGCGGACCTTGGTGAACGGTGTACCGCGCCGGGTCAGCAAGGGGAACGCGCGTCCCACTCGCCGCTCCTCCGGAATCCGTGCTAACCATTCGGCACAGTCGGGTGCCATGGGAACGATCTCGTCGCGGCGTGCTTTCTGACCGTCCGCACGAATCACGAACCGCGGATATCGGCCGGCTTCCAGGTCCACGCGGATCGGAGGCTCCCTCCACGACGCCACCAACGCCTCGTTCAGTCGGAGTCCCGAGTACCAGAGCCCGCGGAGGAATCGCACCCATTGCCGCCAATCGTCGGGCCGAACGGCCGGGACGGCCCGCAGGACTCGCTGAAACTCAAGTATCGTAATCGGCCGGCTTCGCATGTGCCGCCCGTTGACGCGTAGGATCGGAAACTCGGGCAGACGACGCATCAGCCCCATTCGATGGGCCCAGCGAAAGGCGGCCTTGAGGTGCCGGGCATAGGTGGCGACCGCATTGTCGGAGAGTCCGGCGGCGCGCCAGGCAGCAATCGTGCGGGCGATGACGTGGCCGTCGATCCCGTCCAACCATCTCGGGCACCCAACGGCCTCCTCGAACCGGTTGAGCGACGCCGTCATCGTTCGGCAGTACGAGCGCGATCGTGACGCCATGTGCGTGTCTTCGAAGTAATGGCGGAACTGGTCCCACGACAGCCGGCCGACGCCAGCCCCGATCTCCTCGAGCTCGGCCTCCCACCGAGCCGCTGCCCGCTCGGCTTCCTTGCGCGACGATGTCTGCGCGGACCGGGTGACCTCTCGCCCCGTCAGTGGGTCAACGTAGTAGAGCACGAGGTTATCGCGGTCAGGCTTTTGCCGAATCAGCACGCGCAGCTTATCCATCACACAGCTCCCTCGAAAGCAACTCGGCGGTGAGCGGAAAGACGCCCGCGTTCATCCAGAGGTCCTCACGCGGTGCCGCTTTGCGACGGAACCGCCTCAGGACCTCGGCCAAGAACAGCCGGTCTCGAACCGTCGGAGCGAACACGCCGCGGATTCTGAGCGGGCCGGGTTCGTCAGCCATCGGGTCATAGAGGCCGAGAGTCAGCCACTGAGGCGTCCAGACGCCACGCATCGCCTCGACGTAGAAGCTCCGTTCAGCTTGCAGCTCCACATCCCACCCCGTCACGAGCCACCTGCCACGGCGAAGCAGGGGCTCGAGTTCCACGGCGCGCGGGTCGATCGGCTCACGAAGCGTGTCGGTGATCGACTCGACCACGATCGTGCGGGATCGCCACGTGGGTTCGAGAGTGAGGAGATTCCGTTCGGGGTAATCGAACTGGAGCAGCCCTCCAAGCTGCACCGGGAGGTGTAGATGCCGCATCGCGATTCCCCCGTCGCATGCGACCTGCTGAGGCTGACGGGCTCAGCAACCGGGTTCCGCCGCCCTATGCGGCCTCGGTGACGTGGACAAATATACAGGAGCCAGCGGCGGCGTCAAGGGGTGGCCATGGGCTGCAAGGCCCACCTACCGGGATCCGCGGCGGCGACCCGCACTCGCCTTTTTCGATGCCTTCTTCGCGGCTTTCTTGAAGATCGCCATTGTCTCGATCGCCCATTTGCGCCCGAGAGTCGTGATGTCCGTATCGTCACCATCCTGGCGGTTGTAGTAACGGGCGTACTCCTCATAGGACCGGAAGACACGCGTCTTGCTCGCCCCCTTGCGTTGTGCACTAACTGCCATCAGTGTCTCCAGTGCGAAAATACGTCGCAAAAAAATGGTGGTTCAACTCCGGCTCGAAATAATGCTTTCGCTTCAGCCAAATAAACCCATCACCTTTGGTGATCAGCGCCACATCAACCGGGCCTCCTACGGTTTCGATGTCAAGAGACATCTTCCGTTTGATCGCTGTCAAGTTTACTAGGTCCTCAGCAAGCACGGCAAGGTCTTCTTTGGGCATGACAGATACGGTATTGATCAACGGCCCCGAATGACACTGTTTGATGTGCTGCGAGATCTTATCGCGTAAGTCCTTCAGGGCGCTCTCGGCTGCTGCCTTAAGTGACTCCTGAGTCGCTTTCGAGTCTCCGGCGATTGTGGCTATTTGCTCGAATAGCCCCTCTGCGTACTGGCCAAACAGCGCAAGTAGCTGAGAGTCCACGCCACGCACAAATGTATGAACGACATCGTCCTGTGCGAACGGCACCACCATGGCGGGATTGGGGTGTGGATATTGATTCAGGTCGCCATCTCGATTAACCTCGTCGTTTACACTATACAAAACCGTTCCAGTTGCAATTCCATAAACGGAGAACGCATACAAGACTGGAAATGCATCGTCAGTGCCAAATCCCGCGACGACAAATCCGGATGTTGCTTTACGATCGTCATTCTTGCAAAGAGACAACACGCAAATGTGCGCAACGGCCTCTCGCAAGCGATCGTCACCCTCGTATGTGCTCACCATTTCGCCAGTGTGCTGCTGAATCAGGTCACGATATGTGTTCCGTATTTTGTCCTGGAATCCACTTGGCAGATTCTCATATTCTGCTTGCCCTTCCAATTCGCGGCGCTCACTGCTTACGACATCTTCTAGTATCTCCCGCACGCGCGCGTCGGTAACTCCGTCACCCTTTGTCATTCGGGCACGTACTTCGTGATCAACGCGGGACTTGAGTACCTCCAGGTATCCGGCGACGTGATTACGCACAAAGGCTGTTTGTCGGCTACGAGAAAGAAGAGATGGTGCGCCACCAAGCCATGATAGAAAATCGCGAGCATACCCGCACAACGTGGGATACTTGCGCGAGCCGAGCGAGACACGATAGGCCTTGACGATGGTTTCGATTGGCACACCAAGCAGCTCGGCGCTTCCGTAACTCATAATGCCAACGGGAGCGAATTTCGAAAGCGCAAATAACTTGTTCGCAAGGTATGTCTTGCGCTTCGACTGAAAACTTACCGTTACAAGGCTGTCGGCTGCGAGTGCAACTGCTGACTTATTCAGAACTGCGATCTCTGCGGTCATATTCGTTTACGGCTACACGTTGTCACGCTCTCATGTCGTAGGCTCATCCAACATGCCACCACTGGCCGGCCATGAGTGGCATAGACGCCACCTATCGCGATACCATCCTGATCTTTGGCTCCGTGACGACGAGAAGGTACTCCATCCGGTTGCCCCCAACTGATCGGTCAAACGCAAGAATGGCCACCGTGCCTGGAGGTTGACGCGCTGTCCACTGCTCCACAACCAGCTTCCCGTGTCCGGTGACGCGAATGGAATGACGGGTGTCAATCTTG
>JALUUK010000027.1 GCA_027021395.1 Acidobacteriota bacterium | reverse complement strand
GCGCTCTATCATCTCCATGGCGTAGCGCGCCTCCCGCCCCGCTTCGAGAGTTGCATCGTCCTTGTGATAGATCTTCTGATCGATGGAGAGCATCGACAAGGCGGCAAGAAACAGCGCCGAAGTGATCCCGAGGGCAACGAGCACCTCGCTGAGCGAGAACCCTGCTTCCGGGAAATTCCGGCTGCCGCTATCGAGTGAGAATCTGCTGTTCATCGAATCGTCCTCGGTTCTTGCATTGCGCTGACTTCTCGCTCGGCAGAAGGATGAAACGCGCGCTGTCGGCGCCTCACCATTCACTCCGATCTCTAAGAAGCCGGGATGTAAAAGACCTTCTCGGTGCTGTAGGTCACATGGTGCATTTCTCCCTGACTATCTTTCCACTTGACCCGAACCAGGATGTATCTCACGTAGTTTGTTGCAGGGTTATCGGATGTCGGCGTGCTCGTTTCGACGACCACGCTATCTTTTGAGTTGCGAGAGAGACCTTGAAGGTAGACGTTGTCGATGGCATCGCTGTAGTCCGCCGAGTCGATGATGTACACCTCACGCCGAAACTTGCTGTATTGCTCGTGATTGACGTAGTAATCGTAGTCGCCTTGTGCATTCGACGGATAGTCCGCGCGGGTGAACTTCACGCCGGCGGACTTGATATCGGGGACGGCGGCGCAGTTTTCGAAGGTGAACTTCGTGCCGTTGAGAATATCGACCTCTCCATAGTCTTCATCAGGGAACACGGCTGCGGTGACTTCATCGATATCGGTGCAGGGATCGCTTGGGTTACGCCATGCATCACGATCGCCGTCCTGGTAACGCGCATTCATGATCTGCTCGAGGCGATGCGAGGCGAGAAAACGAGCCGCCGTCAGATCTTTGGTCATCTCCGACATGCGTACGGTGCTGATCAGCATGGTATTGAGCGCGAGCAAGGCGATGCCGAAGATTCCGATCGCCACGACGGCTTCGGCCAAACTCACGCCGCGCTGATCCCGGAAAGCCGGCACCGGTTCGACGAAGGGGTTCTCGTGCATCATTGCTCCAATTTCCATGGTCCAGGACCGTTGGAGTTCTGATCGTATCTCCAGCGACGGATACGAGCGGTGGCGGTATTGACCGAGATGGCGCGCATATGTGTCGGGTCGTCGTTCTCTTGCCCCTGCGAAGTGATCATGTAGATCACACCGGTTTCCGCGGTGCCGAGCGGAGTGAATGTCACGTTATCGGAGGCAAAGGAAACGGCATCCGATATGGGGTTTCCGTCGATACCGTTGATGCCGTTCACGAAGCCGAAGACCATGTCGGCGCCGGTTGCGCTCAGTTCATGGATGGTTCGGGTCTCACCGATTCCGGCAGTCAGCACACCGTCGTTGTTTACGTCATCGAGCACGGCGTACTGCTGGTTGGCCGAATCGAAGCTCACGACGAAATTGTTCTGTCGAAGGACCGCCCGCGAACGAGAGAGTTCGAGCTGGGAGACGACCTCCCGGCAGGATGCAGCGGACCTCCATGAGGCGGAATTGACTGAGTACACGCCGAATGTGGTGACCAAGCCGACGAGCGCAACGGCTGCAAGCACTTCCGGAAGGCTGTAGCCCCGTGGATTCTCCCCCAACTCTCTGCAGATCCTTCCAACTTGCCTCACCTTGCATCCTCCACTCGCATCGGGCGGAACCCCCGTTTGGAATATAGGTTTCAATTCGCGCGAGGCGATCCCCGATGAAAGGCGTACCGGAATCGGCACGTTGAGGTGCAAGAACCTTGCCCAATGAACTCGTGGAGAATGCGAACGAACGGGAACCTAGGTGCAAGATCGTGGTCCGAGCGTGTGCTCTCGGCGGTTGGATCGATGACGATCCTGTCTGCAGGTGTCGGAAAGTGAACACGGGGAGACCCCGATAGGGAGGGGCTTGCGGGGCCGTTCGGACCGCCGCCTGAAGGGGCGGGGTGAGTCGGGGACGAGTCGCTGGTGCCGGAGGGGGGACTCGAACCCCCAAGGGGACTAGCCCCGGCGGATTTTGAATCCGCTGCGTCTGCCGATTCCGCCACTCCGGCTGCCAACGGCGCGCATCTTACCGGCGATTTGCGGACGGTGCAGGCCAGTCCTCGCGAGGCGGGTTGAAATACGCAAAACGGATCTCCGGACGATCTCGTCGGATACGCTCCATCCAGAGGTCGATACCGAAGCCGGGCTGCGTGGATCGTTCGAGACCGAGTCCCTCGAGATAGGAATCCGGGTCGATGTTGAGATTGCGCATTTGAATCACCTGCGCGCCCGTACGGTCGAGCAGAGAGCGAAGCGCGCCGTATTCCTCCTCGGTATCCGTCACGCCGGGAAAAATGAAGTAATTGAGGGATACGAGGCCGCCCGATCGAGAGACGATGCGTCCGGATTCGACCACTTGCTCGAGATCATAGCCGCGGGGACGGTAGTAGCGAGCGTAAAGCTCCGGCTGCGCGGAGTTGAGCGAGATGCGCAGGCTGTTGAGGCCTGCGGCCACCATCTTCTCGATGACCGCCGGGCGGGAGGCGTTGCTATTGAGGTGAATCGTACCGCGTTCGGTCCGGCTGCGGATGAGGCGAATGGCTTCCGCCAAATGTTCGCCCCGCAGAAGGGGCTCTCCTTCGCAGCCCTGGCCGAAAGATACGACGGGTCGGGGGGCTTCGCGCAGATGGTCGGCGGCCATGTCCGCGATCTGCTCGGCGCTGGGTACGAAGTCGAGTCGCGGCTGAGTGACCGGGACTTCCTCGTTCGGCTGGGAGGAGATGCACCCGATGCATTCGGCATTGCAATGAGGGCTGGTAGGAATCGGCGCCTCCCAGCGCCCGAGCACGAAGTTTTGGGCGGCCGGGCAGCAGTACTCGAGCGCACAGTGGTCGACGAGGTGCTCTACGAGCGGGTTTTCCGGGTAGCGTTCCTTTTTCCGGTACGCGCAGCGCTTGATCTCATCCTGGTCGAAGTGGGTGAGATCCTGGCGAATGTCGGCGTCGACACGCACCGCGGGGACGAGAAAACCTCTTTGGTCGAAGCCGAGCGCGCAGTAGGCGTAGAGCGGTAGCGGCTTCGCGTGTTCTTCGCGCTCCCAAGGCGCGAGATACAGCGCCGTGTGCGCCGGTGGAAGAAAAGCGCAGGCCGCGAAGACCTTCTGCCCGGCATAGCTCTCGAGCACGACGATCTCACCGCTTTCGGGGTCACGGCCGACGGGGTGGCGCCCGGGAAGGTGAAAGAGCAGGGAGCCGTCTGGAAGTTTCGAATAGAGGTTCCCCGGCACATCGACCACGCTCCCTCCGGAACGCCCGAGCGCATGCAATTCGGGGACTTCGAAGAGCCGGCCGTCCGCATCGGCGACGACTAGGAGGGGCGTATCGGTGGCCACGGACGGGCGATTCGCTGCGTTCATCTGCGTCATTCTAGGAAAAAACCCGTGCATCTGCGCACTCGAGCGCCCATCTTTATTAGCGGAGAGGACCGGCCGTTGCCGAAGACCATCGCTCACTTTCACGGCTCCAGATGGCAAGAAGGGCTTGTCTCAGAGGGAAATCTCCTTCATAATCAACACCTTCACTCAAGTGGCTTCAGGAGCGAGAGCCCTTGATCGAAGCGAGCAGGGAGAGTTCGACTCACACGTTTTTGATGCGCGGGAACTTGCTTCTGGAGGAGGGGCACACATTGAAGTTCAAAATCGGTGACAAGGTGGTCTACCCCAATCACGGGATCGGTGTCGTCAAAGAGATCAAGGATCTCAACTATGGAGGTGAGAGCAGCAAGTTCATTTCTCTGCAGATCGTCTCCACCGACAGCACGGTGATGGTTCCGGTGAAAAACAGCCAGACGGTCGGGTTGCGCAAGCTGGTCTCCAAGACGCGGGTGCGGAAGGTGCTCGAAAAGCTCCGCACCGTCGAGGTGACGGTTCCGCAGGATTGGAAGGGCCGATATCAGGAGAACCTCGACAAGATGCGTTCCGGCGACATCGAACTGGTTTCCGAAGTTCTCAAGAATCTCACCTACTTATCCTCTGTGAAGACGCTGTCCTACCGCGAGCGCAAGATGCTCGACCGCGCACGTGGTTTGGTGGTGGCGGAGTTGTCGGAAGCTTCTCAGCAGGACGCGCAGAAGATCGAAATGAAGATCGACGAGGCCATGGGCACGGAAGCCGATCCCGCCACGACCCACTAGAACTCGAAACTCCCCTGCGCGCGCCGGGCGACGATCTTCAGGATCGTGAGTCCGTCCGCAGACTTGCGACAAGGAATGCAGCGATGCGCGCTCCCCGCAGTGCGTGTTTTCCCCCAGACCTGCCTTCGTTCGCCCCTAGCAACGTGACGCGAAGAATGTTAACTCCCGCTTCCGGGAATTCCGCCCCTCCCGGCGCCGCTCGTGGCTCGGACGGACGCGGCACCGCGGGCCGGAGAGCGACGAACGAAGTCCTGACGAGGAATATCTTCGATGCGCACCTTCGGAACGTTCATGCGGCCATCGAGCCGGGGGAAAACTCACAGCACGCGCGAGAGCGTCCCGGAACGGCAAGGTACGCTGGATGTTGAGTTTA
>JALUUK010000026.1 GCA_027021395.1 Acidobacteriota bacterium | reverse complement strand
ATCTTCCGCGCTCTGGTCGTACATATACTCCTTCACCGTCGCGCTGGCGGTAGCAGACATCCACGCGGGGTTTATTATGTCCATGTCGCCCTTATCCACCCGGTTTACTGGAGCCCCGCTGGCGTTTCTGTCTATTGAGATCAGCTCTATGGCCCCCGCCGGCATGGTCTGTTCTACCCCGGCGGCCAGGGTTATGCTGGTCTTCACAACATTAACCAGTGGGTTCAGCTCGACCAGAGCACGCATGCCTTCGTTCAGGTTGGCCAGGTGCTCAGCTGCAGCCCACCGGGTGTTAGCGGTGTCGGACAGTAGTTCCTCGACATCGTTTATCAGTGTGTCAACAGCAGTGGCCATGTTACGGGTCCTTCAAGGTTACCGTGCTCTCTGGTACGGCTAATGTTACGTCGTCGGCGAAGGGGCTGCCCCCTCCGTACAGCCTGACTGAATCTGCGGGCGTAGCGAGCACAGCTGAGCTGGCCGGCACCCGCAGGGTTACCGTGGACTCCGCAGACAGTATAGTCCCGGCGACGGGGGCGGGGCCGTCCCCCCACGTCCACGGTAGGAACCAGCGGAACATGGGTTAGGCCGGGTCTACGGCCGAGACCGGGTCCCCTGCCGTGGTTGTGATGGCCGCGGTCCACGAGCTCGTGGCGTCGTTCTCCTTGTACACCGTCATAGTACCCCCGGCGATTACGACCTTGTTACGACTGGCGCGGAGGGCCTGCCGCACGGTGCGGACCGTCGCGGAGCCGGAGTCGGTACCGGCCGCCATGTCCCTGTCGAGGATGGCGTCTGCGATGGCGGTGCGCTCGGAGGCAGTCAGCACCACCCCGTCGGTACCGGTGTCGGCGAGGATGGCGTCGAGGATAAGATCGAGCCGTCCGCCGTCCGCCCAGTCAGTCTGCAGGGCGTTGGTGTCGATGAGGATAGCCGCCGTGTCCGCTTTGATGGCCGCTATATCCGCGGCCAGATCCGCGCCAGCTGGGGTTCCCAGCTTCGGCTGCATGTCCGCTGTGTCCGCCAGAATGGAGGCAGTTTCAGCCTTCACCGCCGCTATATCCGCAGAGACGTCCGCGGCAGGGGTGCCCAGCTTGGGCTGCATGTCCGCGGTGTCCGCCAGAATCGACGCGGTCTCTGCCTTCACGGCGGCTATGTCCGCGGATATGTCGGTCCCGGCTGGGGTGCCGAGCTTCGGCTGCATATCGGCCGTATCCGTTAGGATGGCCCCCGTGTCCGTCTTGACGGCCGCTATATCAGCGGCGATGTTCGCAGCCGGCGTTCCTAGCTTCGGCTGCATGTCCGCGGTGTCTACCAATATGGCGGCGGAGTCGCTCTTGACGGCTGCGATGTCCGCTGCGAGGTCAGTGGCCGGGGTGCCGAGCTTCGGCTGCATATCGGCAGTGTCCGTCAGGATGGCCGCCGAGTCGCTCTTCACTGCAGCAATGTCCGCCGCGAGATCGACAGCTGGGGTGCCAAGCTTGGCAAGCTGCGTAGAGTTCGCGTCTATCTCCTGCCGAACCTGCACGGCGGTCGGGGCGTCCCCGAGGGCGGCTATGATCTCGACGGTATCGCCTACAGCCATGGTGAAGACGCCCGGGTCTGCGGCGAGGGTAACCTCCTTTGTGCTGCCAACGTAGGAGGCGACCTTGCCAACCGCCTTCTGCTCGGCGGTGGTCTGGTCCGTCACAACGACAACGGCGTTGTTGTACGCGCTGTCGTCAGCACTACCTGCGGTCAGGGTAAACACCGTCTGGCTGGTGAGAGTGGCGATAGTCGTGCTCTGCAGGAGCTGCGGCGGGGTGCCGCCGGCGCCGGTGGTCCACGCGGCGTCGCCTCGGTCGCGAATGGCCTCGAGGGAATCCGTAGCCCCGTCGAACGTAGCGCCCTTGATGTCGGTCAGGTGGGTGCCGTTGGCGTCGACGACTGATTTCACGGCGGCGACGTCGGCGGCGAGGTTAGTCACTGGAGTCCCGAGCTTGGGCTGCATGTCGGCAGTGTCCGTAAGGATGGCCCCGGTGTCCGTCTTGACTGCGGCTATATCAGCTGCCAGGTCGGCCGCCGGGGTACCCAGCTTGGGCTGCATATCGGCAGTGTCCGTTAGGATGGCGGCTGAGTCGCTCTTAACGGCGGCTATATCGGCAGATATGCTCGCACCAGCAGGAGTGCCGAGCTTTGGCTGCATGTCGGCAGTGTCGGTCAGTATGGCGGCGGTGTCCGTCTTGACGGCAGCTATGTCAGCCGGCAGGTTCGCCGCGTCGAGCTCGGCGAGCCGCGCCTCGGTGACGACGCTGGCGAGAGCGGCGTTATCGGTGCCGCGCATGTCAGTGTTGGTGGTGGTCGTATCGACGAGGTTGATGTCAGTACCGGCAAGGTCTACCACGGTAGCGGGGTTCTCGATATTGCCCCAGTTGATCCCCGCAGTGCCGCCGGCGGTAACATCGAGCGTGTTGCCCATAGTGATCTTGGGCCGGTACAACTCGAAGGTACGCGTCACTGGAGCCATAGCCGCCTCCGTGATGTGCAGCACCACCTCTTCCGAATCGTTACCAGCGCCAATCGTCATGTCCTCGTCGAGCAGCAGCGAGTAGACCCCCGGCATATTCGTGGCGTCCACCTCCGTTATCGTCGGGGTCGTGTACGCGACAGCTGCGCCACCGTTACGAGCGCGGTACACCGTAAAGCTGGTCAGCCCGGTCTCGCGGGTCTTCAAATCTGTAGCGTCGACGGCAACGAAGTAAATGACCTGATCGGTTACACCTGACGGTATTCTCACTGCAATACACCTCCGAGCCGCGCGGCCCGTGCTTGTCCTACGCCTCTATCCATGGTCTGCGTCGTAGCCAGCAGCTCCGTAGACGTCGGTGCGCCGCCAGACGGCGCGACAATGGACACCAGCTTGTAGCATAGCCTCGACACCGAAGTCGTCGAGGTAAAGTCCATCGCCTGCGCGCCCGCCGTGGCCTTCTCGGCCCACGAGCAGTACAGCGACCCGTAGTTCCCAGATACGTCTATGATCTCGTTCTGCGTCGTTGTCGATGTAGTCGTTGAAGCGCCGGTAAGGCTAATCCCCCAAAACGCCAGCGCGGTCGCATTGTCGCCGACTGTCGTAATGCTATCCGAGTGCTGCGTGCCGCCGCTTACGTTCGCGGTCTCGCTGCCCTCAGCCGTAGCGTCCAGCGCTCCCTGGTCTGCGTCATAGACCTCGACGAAGCACCACATGAACCGCTGACAGCTGCCCGTCGTCGAGACATCGATCTGGTACGTCCCCGAGCCGGGCAGGTCCGCTTCAAGTATCTCAAACAGCTCTCCGACGCTGGAGTATGGCGACTCTATCGCCAGCTGATCCGTCCCTATGCGCTTTATCTTGCCATTCGCAAGAGACAGATTCACACCGGCGGCGTCAAAGACGATTGTCGAGACGCCATTGTCGTTCGGGTCCGTGTTATCCTTCGACCCGTTGAACAAGAACAGCCGCCGGTTCGCATTACCCGTCAGGGTGATGTTCGCAGAGCCGCTAGATACGCTGCCAGTATTGATGCTGACTGCGTTCGCGGTAACGACTGTCGGGTTCGCTGCCATCTCTACTCGTAGACGGACGGATAAATGCGTACATTCCCTCGCGATACCACGAAGGGTTTACTCGTCCCGTCAATAACAGCGAGGTCGTATTTTGCCTCGTCAAAATTCCACCCGCCGACGACGGAGCCTGGTATATCCAGCATCACGTAGCCGCTCGCATCGACAGTAAGGTAGTCAGTAACCAGCGCAGTGAATAGAATAGCGGACGTTTCGGTCTCCTTCATGAGGAGCTTGGCCGTGTACCCAGTCAGGTCAACAGCGTTTCCGCTGCCGTCCACCACGTTGAACTTATGCTGGTACGTCGAATCGTCGTAGATATCGAGATTGACCTTGGTTACCGGGTTCGCCATTACAGGCCTCCATACCTGACGGTGCGGGTTACGCCCTTGGTATACTCAGCGTCAGCGCGCGCTGCCGCAGGGCCGATGGCGTTCTCGAACCGAATACGCCGTGTGTGGGCCTCCGAGTGGTTCGTCCACTTCTTGTCAGGGATGTCGTACACGAGGGCAAGCGTACCGTGGATGAGCGCATCTAGGTGCTCCAGCACTACCTTGTCGTCAATATCGGTCGCGTCCAGCGTGGGTATCAGGGCCACGGTAACGAGCAGGTCCTCGTACCCCATGGTCTGCGGGGTTGGGATTAGCCGGAACTGGTTAGTACCTTCGCCGCGGATATACTTCGGGGAGCCTTGCACAGTACGCCAATCCGAGTAGAGTTCAGCCAACTGCTGCGAGGTCTTCGGCAGGAGCTTATCCTTGCCGTCGATCTCCCCCATGAGGATGTCAGAGACCTCGGTCCCAGCCGGAGGAGTAACGGTGTAAATGGAGGTGCCGCTGTCAGTATCAATAGCGGCCAGGTCCTTCCGCCACGCGCGGGTGCGCCGGCAGAACTCCCTGGCCGCATCAACGAAGAACAGGTTGAGCAAGTAATCCGGTGCCTCCATCGCGTGAATGCGTACGCGGGGCAGCAGCGACGCGATGGTTGCCATTGTCGGTTACTCCTCTTCCTCGCCCTCTTCTTCCTGGAAACGTTCCCATGCGGCGATCACTTCGTCCTTGCTGACCTTGACGCCGGCGAACGAGGACACGACATTGACGCGGGGGACGCCGTCGCCGGTAAACGCGTCGTCGTCATCGGCTTCGACGATCTGTTCGATAGCGGTGCGGATGGCCTCGCCTCGATCGAACTCAGGAGCGGGGTCTTCCACCTCGCGGTCTTCACCGACGGGGATGCAGCCTGCCAGCATCAGTTCGTCGCTGATCTCATCCGGCAGAGTCTTCGGCACGCCGGCTTCGAGCGAGACGACGTGGCCTTTGGTAGTGCGGACAGTAACGTCGCGCAGGGATTTCCATTTAGTTGGCATGGTTTACCTCGTAGGTAGTAGAGAACGGCCCGGGTTACCCCGGGCCTGACAGGTTAGTCCTGGTTCTCGTTGGCGCGACCCGCACGTACGTACGATACGACCAGTCGGCCAGCCCCGGCAGTTGGGGCGGCGCCAGCACCAGTCCAGGTCATGGTGATCTTCTTGCCCTGGCCCAGCTTGGTACCGTCCGGGCCCAGCGCAGTCAGCGCGGCGGACTGTGCGTTGACGGCGTTGGCATACCGGTTGGCGGAGTCAGTGTCCCCCACGTTGATGGAGTCCGACGTGGCGGAGTTAAACGCGGTAGTGATGACGATGTGGCCGTCAATTACGATCGCGTCGGATGGCAGCCCAAGGACGTCCTTGGCGGTGCCAGATACGAAGTCACTGTACGTGAAATCGATTATGGCTACCAGCGGATACTGCCGTTCAGCGGTATTGATGGACATGGTATATAAAGCTCCTATGCTTCGAAGGGCCCCCGCCGAAGCGGGGGCTACCGGTTAGATGGCAGTGTCGATGCACAGCACCCCGAAGTCCTCGTTCGCGCCGGAGAGTACCGACGGGAACACTGGCTTCTTCATGCCGATGATCTTGCCGACCGCGATGGCCTGCTGGTTGCCGTAGTCCTTGCCTTCCTCGTCCCACATGGGCGGGCCGATGTCGGCAAAGCCGAGTGCCTGCGCACCGCAGAGCAGTACGCGCTGGCCGTCTACGGTGCCGCCGGAACCCCACTTGCTGCCGGAAGCAGACTGAGAGGTGTTGTACACGTGGCGGTGCTCATGGATGATGAGGCCATCCTGAGTTACCACGGCACCGGTGAACAGCGCGTTCTTCGGGCCGCGGTTGCCTGCGTTACGCAGGTTGGCCAGATAGTCCGCATCCAGCTTGAGCTTGGCGATGCCCTGCGGGGTCATGAAGACGTGGAAGTACTCCATGCCGCCCGGGCCCTTGATGCCGCGGATGTACTGAGTCTTCGCGTACGCCTTGGCCTCGACGAGCATCTTGTAGCTCGGGGTGTCGGTGGCGGCTACAGCAGAGGTATCACCTGCCTCGAGCGTACCGGACGACGCATTCCAGCGACGGTGGCGGTTGGTGCTCGGAGCCGTTACATCAGCAGCGAAGTCGAGATCAACCAGCTGACTGGTGGAACTGCGGGGCGGGCCGTTGTTCTTGTTGGCGAAACTTACGCCAGACAGGCACAGGAATGCCATCTGGTCGATTCGATCGCCGAGCCAGTAGGCGAGCATGTCCTTGGAAGCGTCGCGGAAATTGACGACGGTCTTCTGATCAGCCATGCGACCCTTGTGACGGTTGGCGTTACGGAGCTGGTCGATCTGGATGACCTGATCGTAAGCCTTGATCGCCTCTTCGTTGCCGTCCAACTGGTTGTCGCCGGCAACACCGTCGCCTTCGAGCTCGGCGAGCAGAGTGATGACAGCGCGGGTACCCTTCTCGGATCTGGTCAGCTCGGTAATACGCTGAATCATCGAGTTGGGGCCCTTGCCCATGAACTGGCTGGTGAAGGAAGCGTCACGCGCCTGGCGCCACAGCATGCGAGACCATACGGTCTTCTGCTCAGTGGTCAAGGCGTTAAAGTTAGTCTGTGCCAATGGGTATCCCTCCTATATTGGCAATACAAAGTCAGTTTACTTACAACTGAGCGTAACGCTGCCCTGCGAAAAGTTGTGTGGTGCCTGTGGTCGCTGGCCCTTAGCGTCTACCTGAATCACCGGTAGCTGGCGAATATGGCACTGATAGTAGCCACTGTGTACGTGGGGCTGCAAAAAGAAACCCCCGCCGGCTCTCGGCGGGGGTACGTCACTGGCGAGGTGTTACAGGAAGTCCCCGCGCAACTCCGCCAGCTTCGAGGCCGGCAGGCTGGCGAACTCGTCCTCCGACATATTCGCCAACTCGGCCAGCCCTTGTTCTTCGGCCGGTTTGCCGACGCCCTTGGTTGAGGGAGGCTGCTTCGCGGCGGCCTTCTTGTTGCGCGCCACGTTGGGTTTCTTGGCTGCGGGCTTGCCTTTGCCCGCAGCCTTGGGCTCCGGCGGAGCCTCGCCGTCGTCAGCATTGCCGCCCTTCGGAACCAACCCTTCTGCGAGCGCCATCTTACGCGCCAGGGTGCCGAGTGCTTCGGCATGAGAGATGCCGCGCTTCTCCGCGAGCGCAGGAACCAGCGCGGTGATCTCCTCCACCAGCGCCTCGTCAAACACGTCGCTGTTCGGGTCAAACTCAGCGAACTCGTTCTCCAGTTCCTTGCCCACGTTGAGGTACTCCATCTGCTCGCGGGTGTAGTTCGCGGCCTGTTCCACCGTTGGGGCAGCCTTGGCCTTGAACAGCTCGAGCTCGGCGGCACGAATCTCGGCGCGTACGGCCTGGGCCTTCTCCACCTCTCCGTCAAGGATCAGCTCGGCATACTCCTTGTCCTTGGCGTCGAAATCGAACTCAGGTTCCCCCGGCTCGTCGCCGTCTTTACCGCCCCTGGCCAGCTGCAGCTCCGCCTCCAGCTGGCGGGCTCTGGCCTCGGCAGCCTTCATGCGGTTGTTTACCTCGTCGAACCGCTGCTTGGGGATACGCTGGTTCTGGTTTACGTGCCTGCGTCGATCTTCCTTCGTTTCTTCGGCGGTCTCGTCGTTTTCCGTTTCATCGGTTTGTGCATCATCGCCATTATCTCCTTCGTCGGTGCCTTCTTCTTCCTCAGCGCCTTCTTCCTCAGCGCCCTCTTCTTCTTCCTCAGCGCCTTCTTCCTCAGCGCCTTCTTCCTCAGCGCCTTCTTCCTCAGCGCCTTCTTCCTCGGGGGGCTCTAACGAATCACCGCGGTCGAGCCCTTCGAAGTCCTCGTCCTCGGTATCTCGGTCGCCACCGAGGCCGTAGTCAAAATCTTCGGGCAGGTCTTGCTTGTTGTCATCTTCTGGCATGGTAGTGCTCCTTTGTTTTACGTGGCGTGGCCACGGTCATTTAGAACGCAGAGTTATTTCTGCGGTCGGGCATTGCCCTGACGGGCGAAGGCAGCGGCAAGGTTCGCGGAGCGATCCTTGTCTGCCGTCACCGTCTTGGCGGTGGTAGTATAGGCCGTCTCCGCGGCCCTTGCACGGGTGTGGAAGCGGGCGAGCTCAAGTTTGTTCTGCAGGTTGTCGCGCGCCTTCTGGAAGTCCGCCATGAGGGCAGCCTGTTTCATCTGCATCTCCATAGCGAAGCGCTGCGGGTCAGACTCTGCCTGCTTGGCCTGCGCGGTAGCGTAGTTCTCCGCCGCCTCAGACATGAGCTTCTCGACCTTGGCCTGCATCTCCCGCAGCTCCAGCTCGGTCTGCTGCATCATCATCTCCTGCTGCCACTGCAGCATCTGCAGCTCTTCCTGAGTCGGGTCACCGAGCCCCTGTCGGTCCCGAACACGCTCGGCGATCTTCATCTTGTTCGGCAGGTTACTCGACTCAATGATTACGTCGTCGGGTATCTCCACCCCAACCTCACGCAGCTGCAGCGCTTCGGCGAATGTGGTGTCCATTACGCTATCGCGGGCAGGAGCGGAACTGACCGTTACGCTGTACTCTCCTATAGTCAGGTCGTTGAATATCGACCCATCCTCCCGTGGCTCGTTAACGACCAGCTCCCTTACCCCCCTCTCCGGATCGCCATAGTCAACGACCTGCAGGACGCGGGTGTCGTCGTAGTACTGCTGCACGAGGTCGAGAATGTTCTTCGCCAGGATCTTGCGCGTGTAGGCGAGGTTGTCGAACGGCACCTGCATGTGGACCATGCCGATGCTCTTATTCTCTCGGAGCGTTACCCCCGAGACCTCCATGGTATCGGGGGACATGAGCCCGGCGGTACCGGATATTTCGCGGATGGAGGCTTTTGCCTTGTCCGCAGCATGCGCCAGACCCGTTGGGATCTGGTTCGGCTGGATCTTGTCGATGTCATCCTTGGTCCCGTTGTACTCGAGGACGAGGCCGGTCTCGGCCCCGCGCTCGGCCAGCTCCTCGACGGTCATATTGACCAACGACCCGGATTTGACCTTGTACCCGCTGTTCGCCGTCGTGTTTATCACGTGCAGTTCCTGCGAGTCGGTCTTGTTCAACTTCTCCTGCGGGCTGATGAGGTTGCGCACGACGCCGAACGGTTTACCGCGCCGGAAGTAGGGGAAGTAGGGCACCACGGTGAAGTTCTTGTACGGGGACCACTCATCGTGCATGGTGATGTGGTCTACCGAAGCGGTCCACCGGATACGCGACGTTGGTTTCCGCACGATGCTCATACCGAGCTCAGCCGCCATGGCCGCCCTGCGTTCTTTCGGGATGCTAGACGAAATCATCCGCATATCGCCAGTCTCGTCATCGACGAAGAACTCAGCCATGGTGACCCGGCGGTGCTGGCGCTCGATGAGCCGCAGGCTGCGGATACGTTTGTTGTCTACGTCCTCGAAGGCCGTGAACCACGGGGCGTCGCCGAAGGTGTTCTCCTCCCAGCGTACGGAGTCGTAGCCAAACGTCTCGAAGCCGCTGGATGCGTAGGCCTCGACTTCCTTCCTCTTGTCCTCGCCGTATAGTAGCTCAATGTCGTCGAGAGACACCCACTTGGCTACGGTCACTTCTTTCCACTCGTCGGGGTGGTACCCCTTCGCGTCCGGGTCGAGGACGACCGTCGTCGGGTCGATGTCGGTAATCCGTACCTCGCCGCGCAGGTGGTCGCTCCAGTCCATGCGTACGTCGAAGTACCCGCGCTCCTGAATGAGCCCGTCGCCGAAGACCTGTGTCTCCTTGTGGCTGAACATGTTGTTCTCGAGGATCTGGTCGACCAGCTGGGACAACGCGTCGGCCGTCTCTGCCACTGCGTTCTTGCGGGGTTTGAACACGACGTCTGCGCGCGAAGCCGTCTGCGTGCCCAGCATGCCGTTGACCGTGGACAGAACGAGGTTCGTCTCCAGCGCCGGGCGGCCCTCCGCCTCGAGCTGGCGCCGTAGCGTGTCCTCCCACTGACCGCCGCCGCCTACGTAGAAGCGATCGCACTTCTTGGCGAACTCGACGTATTCGTCGTGCCCAGCGTTACGGCCGCGCAGATACGCTCTCCAGTTCTCTTCGGCGGTCTTATACGTCTTGGCGTTCTCGTCGAGAACCTTCGCGTTAGCGTGCTCCATCCAGAATCCCTTGCTTGGTTACCTGCCCGTGTGTCCGAACCCGCCGGTGCCGCGGTCGGTGTCCTCATCAATACAGTCCACCGTCTCGAAGACAGCTTTGTAGACCGGAGCAAGTATCGCCTGCGCAATGCGGTCGCCTGGTCGAACCTTGTAAGGTTCGTCACTGGCGTTGTACAGCAGCGCATGAATCTCCCCTCGGTACCCGTGGTCGATGGTACCGGGAGAGTTGAGCACTGTAATCCCGCTTTTATACGCCAGCCCTGAGCGGGGCCGCAACTGGATCTCGAACCCGTACGGTATCGCCATCCTCACCCCTGTGGGTATGAGCCGCCTCTCGCGCGGCGGCACAGAGATGAGAGACACGGAGTACAGGTCGAACCCGGCGTCGCCATTACGGGCGTACTGAAGGGGCCGGCAGCCAACCTCTTCATAGCCTTCGCAGTATTCAATCTCGAGGCTAACGGGGGTCATCGCAGCCTCCTACTATATCGCGGCGGAAATCACACACTGGCGGATGAACGCGCGAGGTCTTCTCGAACCGAACGAATCGTGGTCCGTACTCCGGGTCGTCGCTGAACAGGGGCGCGTACTCGGGCCATGGCTCGTAGGGGTCCGACTCTTCGAACTGAGCACTACGGGCGTAGTACAGAGCCGTGTCGGTGGCGGGGTCGTACGAGTGCTCCTCGACGTAGATGTGCCCAAACATCTGGGTGTACGCTGGGTCGTTGCAGAACGGGGTGTCCACGATGAGGACCCCGACGCGGTCGGTGGCGGCCGGGTCGATGAAGTCGTACGTTCTCTCGAACACGCTGTTGGCGATGGGGTACACCTCACCGTCTACGCCGATGGCGAGCCAATCCCCCGCGTCAGCGCGGGCCGGGCCGTGCGTGGTAACGACTATGGTCTCCTCCTCGAGCTGCGACACCCGAATGGGGATGGGCCGTTTAACGGCGACCTCATACCTCAGATTCTGGAGCTCAGGGGACGTGCTCTCAATAACGGGGGTGGGGGAGGGTGTAGGGGTGTTTGTCATAGTATGCACCATAGGGTAAATGCCGCGGCGGCGAACGCCAGCGCGGATGGAAGCCACGAGCCCGCGCCGGGCGGCCTCGTTGCGGGGTAGTATTTGTACATGCGGGGGTCCTTTAGCTGCATGGCTTTAAGAGGTCAGGAAATGGCGCTTGCGCTCCGTGCCGAGCCTGCTCAGCTTGTCGCGCCAGCTATGTCGTTTTTTGTGGACGGTGGGGAGGTGCGGGGCAGGCATGTCCTGCAGCATCAGCCCGATCCACGCCAGCGCGTCAACGGCGTCGTCGTGCTTCCCATTGGGGAACTGCAGCAGCTCCTGCATCAGCGCATCGACCCAGTCCTTGTCGCGCGGGAACCACACCTTCCCCTGCGCCATACGGCCCTGGATGGCCCGCGCGCGTGACTCCTTGTCGCGCCGGCCCGGGGGGAGCTCCTTGATGTTCATCTCGTAGAGCCGCTCCTCCTGAATACGCTTCTCGAGGTACGGCCCGATGGCGAGCTGTATCTGCCCCTTTTCTATGCCCATCGTGCGGGGGTTGTACCGGCGCTGAACGCGCAGCATCTGCTCCACAATCTCGAACGAGTTCCAACGACCCCGCCGCATGTCGACAAGCCACAGGTTGTCCTCCTTGTCCAGCGCAGCGGTGATGCCCACAGTATAGTCGTTCCGCTCGTTCTTACCAATAGCGAAGTCCCACGTGGTGTAGTAGACGCACTCCTCGGGCACCGGGCCGTTGTACCACTCGACCATGTCACGCTGGAAGTAACCCCCCTCGTCCGGGGTGGGCTGCTGCTGGTACAGCGCGGCCCAGTACCTCGGGCCGACCGAGTTGCGGATGCGCTCGTAGGCCTCCTCGTCGTAGCGCTCAGGGTGCAGGGCCTCGCCCTTACGCCGGTACTTCTCGTCCTCCAGAGCGATGGCCGGGTAGCGCACGATCTCCCACTGGTCCGCCTTCGGGTCTTTCTCGGCCAGCTCTTCGAGCGTGCCGCTCAGGTCGTCGAACGCCCAGCGTGTCTGTACGATGCACACCCCACCGCCGGGGGCGAGGCGGGTGTAGGCCGTCGACCGGTACCAATCGTAGATCGCCTGCTTCGTCGTGGCGCTCTCCGCCTCAGTAGCGTTCTTGATTGGATCATCGATTAAAAGACAGTTAGAAGCGGAGATGCGGTCGAGGAAAAAGTTGTGCGCCTCCTCGACCTCGAAGTCGACGACCGAGAGCGCCTCCTCTACTCGCTGGAGGCGCTCAATTCGGGAATAGGTGACCTCGTGTGGTGATGTATATGGCACGCGTGGCAAACCGGCACGAGGTTGCCCGTAACGTTGTTCTCCTTGTCCTCGTCCCTGTGGTGTACGGACGTTGCCGGCTCCCCGCATGCTGCGCACGGCGGTTTCGCGGCCATGATCTCTGCCCGCAGCCGTTTGAACTCCGGTGGATACGACCGCGGGGCCCGTTTCCCGTGCTCTATACTTCTCCCCCTCCGGCTCTCGTAGTAGCACTCTCGAGAACAAAACGGCTGAGTCGTCCGTTCGGAAGTGGCCTGCGATTTCCTGCGCACGAACTCCTTCGAGCACTGCGTGCAGGTAAGAGTCACCGACGTGAACCGGTGGTGCGACTCCCCTTTGTAGGTCTTCGAGCGGTGCTTGCCGTAGCAGGCTTTTGAACAGAACTCGGGTTGCCCTTGTGCCACTCGACGCTGGTGAGCTGCCTTCGCGCGTCGAAACTTTGTCCCACACTCTGCACAGCTTAACTCGACACTGTTCATAAGTGACTTTAACTTCTGCGAGCAGGCGTTTGAACAGGTATGGCGCAGCTCCTCGCAGGCCTTCTTGGCCGCGTGGAACTTGTGCGGGCTCTTCCAGAACACCGTCCCACACACCGGGCACTCGGCGTACAGCCTCGTCAGGAACGGTATGGCCTCGATCTTCTCCTTCGAGAGTAACAACTCTCTCGCCTTCTCGGAGCTCATCCACTCTGCGGTAGACGGGGACTCCCCCTTCGAAACCAACGCATAGCGGGTGTTCCCCGGTAACCTGGATTGTTCTTCCCCCGACGGTGAGGTTGTAGTAGTGGTCTGAGACTCGGACTGATGCTGCATGAATGTTCCTCCAAACAAGGTTTCCCCCACTATAGGCCAAAACCCTGGGAGGCTGCAACCCCTCAACTATGTCATTTACCAGTGAATATATGGGGCGAGGACCCAGTTCGGTGGGTACGATTACCGCGGGCGATGCGCAACTCGCGCCCTTACCGGTTATGGCGCCGCCCACGCCGGCGGGCAAATATCCGCCCGACTTGTTGAGCCGCCAGCCCTCGACGCCCTTGTTGTCCTTGTCAATCGACACCCCGTCGAACGTCGCGGTGAACAGCTCGCCCATGACGATGGAGCGAACCTTGCGCGAGAAGTCATTCGCCAGGTCGGCGGAGTACGACGTGCTGATGATCTCGAGCGTAGGATTACGCCCGAGGAACCACGCCGGGAAGTTCACCGACACCAGCTCGCTGTTGTGCGTCGGTATGAACCCGTCCCCGGCGAGGAACATCCTGTTCGGCGAGTCCACCTGAATGCAGATCGTGTCCGCCCGGGACTCCATCTTCTCGAACCGCAGGTACCGCCCCCGACGCTCCTCTGCCGCGTTGCGGCAGTACCGCAGCTTACGCGGGAGCCTCGCCGAGTTCTTCCTGTAGAACCGCACGCGGTAGCGCGCGCCGCAGTCCTTGCCGTTGTACACCGCTCGCCCCTCGCGCAGGCTGGCCTTGACCCCGAGGCTCAGCGCCAGCTCACGCACTGAGGCCGCCAGCGGGTACTGCATGCTCACGAACTCGATGTGCCCCCGGTGGTCGACGTGGCCGTCGCTGTCGATCAGCCCCTGCAGCAACGCCTCGCGCTGCCGGATACTGGCCCGCATGTACACGTTCGGGATGTGCTTGCACCCCAACAGGTTCATCTCCTTGAGGCGGCGGTGCAGCTTGGGCAGCCCGAACCGTATCGGGTCAGCGTGGTCCGTCAGCGTCTGCCCCGCCTCCTCGAGCAGCCGGCGCAGCTCGTCGATGTCCTCCTCTCCGATACAGATACGCGCCTGTTTCGTGTCCCCATCCCCGAGCCACAGCCCGAGAACGTAGGGGTCGATCGGCAACGGACGCTGCGGCAGGCGCAACGGACCCTGCGTGTCCACCTTCGGCCGGCGTATCTGCGAGCGCTCAGCCAGCCATCTGGTCGTCCTGATGCTGCGCGCGTCGCGGTGCCCGCGCAGCTGGACGACCCACTCGTGCTCCGCATCCGCGTACACGAACGAGCCGTCGTTGGTCTCCACCTTGTATATCTCGCGGTCGTAGAACACCTCCGACACCGCGACCACGCGGCAGACGGCGCCGCACTCGTCGAACACCTCGTCCCCCGGCTGCAGCTCACCGATGGGGGTGAACCCACGGGGGGTTGGGATTGGCGTGTCTACGACCAGCGCCTTACCGGCACGAGGCGGCATCTGAATCATCAGCCGCGGGCTCTTGCCCTCGAGGATGTCCTTCTCGAACTTCTCCAGCCGTCGGCAGATGTCCTTGTGCACCCACCCCGGCATGTACGACGGGTTGTTCCGTATAACGAACGGCAGTAGGTGGCGTCGGGTCAGCTCTCGGGCAGCCAGTTCCCGCTCCACGGCGTTGGCTTCGACCTTCTTACGCTGCTCCAGGTCCTCGACTACCTTCTCTACCTTCTCGCGTACCTGCTGGGTACGGATCTTCGGTTTCTCGAGGGTGACGGTGCTGCGTGCTACGGGGGAGCCGTCCTTCTCACGCATGGATACGGCGGAGGCTGCGTTCGCACAAGGTCGGCAACGGGCTTCGCGGGCGCCTGCGCGCTTCTCCTCTGGCACCCACACCTCGCAGGCGGTGCACCGGAAATAGCCGTCCCTCCCCTCGTTGGGGTCATTCTGGTTCGGGTTCGACATCTATGGGTTCCGGCTCCTGGAGCGAAGAACTCAGCACTTCGAACTCAGCGCTAAGGGCTTCGGACTGGCCTTCTGCGATCGGAGGGGGTGAGCCGACGAGTTTCATCAGCTCAGAGGTCGGGAGCGTGGCCAGCCGTTCGGCGGTCAGATCCCGGCGGTTCACGTTGATCTCCACCTTCTCAGCAGCGTAGTGACCGAGCAGCTTCGCAATTTCGCGCCACGCCATGATGACCTCGGTGGCGGTAGCGCACATGGGGAGTGCGTCGAGCATGCCCTGAACGGCGTCGGTCCTCGTGATCTCGAGCTTCGCTGCCGTGAGCTTCGCAGCTTCGGACATAGCGGTTCGGACCTTGGGGTGCGCCTCCATGCGACGTATGGCCTTCTGGAGGTTCCCTTCGCTCAGACCGGCGAATTTGCCGGCAGCTGTCTTGTTCAATCCCTGAGCACGCGCCTCTACGTAGAGTCGCTGTGCGTCGGTCAGCCCTACGCAGGCTTCGGCGAGGCTGGTCTTGGCCAGCTGAATGTCACGTGAATCCATGAGTGGATTGTAGTATGCACCGTTTTGGGGCTGCGAGCGGGTAATATCGGCCCGCCGAGCGCGGCCACCGATTTCAAAAATGAAATTCCGGCAGAATAGAATTTCATTTTTGAAATCGAGATTGCAAAATGCAATTCAGGCGATTTCAAAAATGAAATTTTCGTGAAAAAATGGTGTACACCCACTCACGAACATCCCCCCGTCCCTGCTCCACCACCCACCCTCCCCGGTACCTTTCCACCTCGGCGTCTCGGAAACTCAAAACCAAACCCCCCGGACTGGGCCCCGCTGAAGCTCAGAGCTCAGTGCTACGCGCCTTGTGCCCGCTGCGCGGGCACGAGCTGAGCGAGTGTTCACAACCAACCGAGAGGATTCAGACATGGACTACACCAACGACATTCGCAACTGCTCCACCCCCGCTGAGCTCTTCGAGCTCCAGGATCACATCGAGAGCGCAGCCTTCGAGCTGCACTCGGAGTTCGTAGTAACGGGCGACCCTAGGGTCGCCGCAGCCCTTCAGCTCGCGACCAGCGCGCTGGAGGAGCTGGCCGCGCGCCTGGAGGGGTACGAGCCGCCCGCCACGGGCGACATCCCGTTCTAAACAACTTAGCTCGTGCCGGCTTCGCCGGCACGAGCTAAGTCCCTGATTCCAACTAACTGAGAGGAAATGGATATGAGTAAATATATCGACGCAGTCATAGACGCGGCCTTGAACCACGCTGACGCGTGTGTCCAAGACGCATGGGAGAAAGCTCTAGGGGCTGCAGAGGACGGCCGCGGGGACGTGGAGGAGCTTGAGCTCCTCGCGCAGCGGGTCGAGGAAGAGCTCGACGAACTTGCGGAGCGGCTAAACCGCCTCCGCAAATAACCCACTTAGCTCGTGCCGGCTCCGCCGGCACGAGCTAAGTCCCTGATTCCAACAACCTGAGAGGACTAGATCATGAGCAAGTACGCTGTTATGTACGAAGAACAGGACGGCGAAGTCGTCCTATACACCCACGACGAGGCCGAGGACGGCCCCGTCGAGCAGGCTTTCGAGGAACTAACGGGCGTGGAGGCCCAGATCGTTCCGATGCCGGGGGAAGGATAGCCCGGCACCTCGGCTCTGCCCCCTCCGGGGGCACGAGCTGAGGGTGTGATTCTAACCAACCGAGAGGAAATAGCCATGAGCATCATCGACGAAAATATCATCCGCCCGAGTTCGCCCCTGAAGGCGGTAGACCTGTACCAATACCTGGACGAGGCCGCCCTGAAGTGGCCCGCGGAGTACAACACCCACCCGGAAATCGGGGAGTTCCACCTCCAGCAGGTCAGCATCATGCGGTCCGACGGCAGCCTCGTCCCCGCGGAGGTGCTGTTTATTGAGGGGCTGGACTTCGTAGTCCGCGAGCCCCGTAAGCTCCCCATGGCGCGGGGAGTGAGGTTCCGCATCTACCCCGATGGCGAGGTCGTCCACGAGGACGACTTCGCCGAGAGGGAGGGGCCTGACTACGAGGAAGTGGTCGTCCCGGTCGAGGTAGTTGAGTACTTGAGTAGGGGTAATTGAGGTCTTAGAAATCAAGTACTTAGGGCCCAGAGCTAAGGGCTCAGGGCGTTCACGTTATGAACACTTAAGGAGACACGCATGAAGATAGTCGCATATCTGTTCGCATACACGCTGCTGATGAAGCTCATCGGCAGCGTGGCGATACTGACGGGCGGGGTAGAGTACATCCCCGCCATTGCCGTGGCAACAGCAGGCCTCGTGGCAGGGATAGCCGCAATGAACCGACTATAACTACTTGTGCCCCCTCACGGGGGCACGAGTTCTGCTTATGAATCAATAAGTGGAGAAAGAATATGTGCATTCATGTGGTTAATAAAAAGCGTGGGGGTAAAGGCGAATATATAGGTCGCCCGAGCCCCTTGGGTAATCCGTTCGCGATAGGGCGTGATGGCGATCGAGAAGAAGTAATCGCCAAGTATAGGGGGTGGATCAGGCAAAAGATCCGCGCCAAAGACCCGCAAGTATGCGGGGAGCTCAATCGCCTATACAAGCTCGCGAAAGCGGGCGAATTAAGCCTGGTATGCTGGTGCGCCCCGCTGGCATGTCATGGAGATGTGGTGAGAGAAATCTTGGAGGAAAAATTATGAATGGCCTAACCTGCCCGCACTGCGGAGCCCCCGAAACAAACGAATCCGGGGATTCACTACTGATCCGCGCATACAAAGTCTTTGAAAACGGCAAATGGTTCAGCCACTGCCTGGTATGCGCCGGATATGTCACCAAGACCGGGGAACTGACCGGCGCAAAATACGAAACATGCACCGGAGGATGGTTCTAATGAGCGAAGAAATCAAAAAACTCATCGACCAGCTCCCAAACGATCAAGAAATCAACCCTGACGAAGGGCTGCTCACGCCGCATGAAAAGCGGTATCAACTCATCAAACAAATCGCAGAGAGGAAACAAGATGAAACAACGCGCTGAATTCATGTCCACCGCCCTTCGCACCGAAATGAAGGGCAAACCTCGCAGCCATGCGGTGTGCAAAGCCATCGCAAACGTCTTTCGCCCCGGGAAAACCGCCAAGGACCGGGCAAACCGAATGGCTACACCCAAAAAATAACCCAACCGGCTCAGCCCCCTCACGGGGGCACGAGCTCAACCCATGACAATACCGTCACAACCAACAACGGAGTAATCATCATGCCTTACACCATCGACACCATCCGCAACATGCCCCAGGACCAGCTGGACCTCATCGGCTTCCAGCTGTCCAGCAAGGTAACGTGGAAGATCCTCAAACCAGCATTCCAGCTGGCCCGCACCGACACCCAGGTCGCAGAAGCCAGCGGCATCGACGGTCTGAACGACCATCTGGCGAAACTGGCCCAGATGGAGGCCGAAAACGAGTTCTTCGAAACCACCGGGTTGGGAGACTCCACCGCCGACCCCCGCAAAGAGATCGCAAGCTGGCTGGCAGTCCGCCAGATTCTGGTAGAACGTGGCGTGAAAGTGCAACCGTTCGTCGAGAACTTCAAGTTCTTGATCAATCGGGCGGCAACGGACATGCCCACCGAAGCAGACATGGAGCGGCTCGCAGAGCTCTCCGGCATCAGCAAAGACGAGGTCGAAAAGACCTACAAAATGAAGGCCGGACGCAACGCAGGCCGCACCATCCGGGATTGCGAAGGTGCAATGGAGGTAATCAACAGCATCGCCCCCGACGACACCCATGACCCGGCTGACCTCGATGAGGTGGTCAACGAAGCCATCGCGGCCAGCAAGAAATCCGCAATCATCATGGCCAACAGCGTCGAAGACGCCATGGCCAACGCCATCTTCCTGAAAGCCATGGAGGAAGGCGTAGCATAACATCCTCTCGGCAGCCCATGCTGCCTTTCACAATCCCTCGGGCCCTTGCGGGCTCGAGGGATTTTTCTTACACTCCGCAACGAAGCGGGCCGAACATTGGGGTGCTAACAATGGCAAAACACAAAAAACTAAAAATGTACCAATTCCGAGTATCGATAGGGAATCACCCGCGTACCCACTTCTACGCAATCAGTGGATACGACTACGCCAGCCCCGAAGAAGCGCATGCAGCGGGAAGGCTTCACGCGCAACAGCGAGGGCACAACCCGAGAAAATGTACCATACTCGTCAACGACAG
>JALUUK010000025.1 GCA_027021395.1 Acidobacteriota bacterium | reverse complement strand
CGCGCTCGCCTCTCCCTCCCTGGCAAACGCGATTCTCGCCGAAGTGAGCGCCGCGGCACGGGAAACACTTCACCTCCGCTGGGCGACGGTGCTCGAAGGGAAAGAAGGGCAAGAAGCTGCACGTGCGCGCCACTTGCTCGTGGCCGGCGAGTCCGAACAAGGCATCGATCTCTTGGTCGAAGCCGCCGCCGCCGCACTCGCTGCCGGCATTCCGGGCGAGACCATCCGCTTGGCGGACGAGGTGCTCGCCGGCGCGTCGGGCGAATCGCAGCGCCCCGCGCGTGAAGCGGCGCTCCGGCGTATGCGCGCGCGCGCCCTCGGCGCGCAGGGATTCGCGGACCAAGCGGAAGAGGAATTCGACCGCGCGATCGCCTCGGCGCGTCGCCGAGATGACGGATGGGAACTGGCCATGTCCCTGCGCGACGCGGGAGCCTTCCGCGCCGAACGAGGCATCGCCGGACCGGCGCTGGCCAATCTCGAAGAAGCGCTCGCCCTGCTCGATGAGTTGGCGGATGTCGCTCAGGGTGCCCATGTGCTGCTTGAACTCGGCCGCCTTCTCGAACGAACGGGCCGCATCGACGAAGCGGAGGCGCGACTCGCCTCGGCGATCTCGCAGGCCCGCCGGGCCGGTCGCCCGGATCTCGAAGCCGAAGTATTGGTCAGCCTCGGCGATCTAGCCGCGCGTTGCGGACGGTCGGAGCAAGCCGGCGAGCACTTCCGCGCCGCTGAGATCGCGGCGGCACGGGTCGGCGACAACCAAACACAGGTCGCCGCTCGCCGAGGAAAAATTCTCGCGCTGCAAGCTGCAGGGCGCATCGTCGAAGCACTCGCCGAAAGCGAGCGCTATCACGCCGTCGCGAGAGAGAGCTCGCATCGTGAAGCGGAAGCCGAGGCCCTCGGCCTGATCGGCGATCTCTCGGCGAAACTCGGGCGCCGCTCGGCGGCGTTCAACCATTACGAAGCCGCAGAGCGATTGAGGGTGCAACTCGGCCAAAGTCCCCACGCCGCCGAGTTGCATGGACGTGCCGCCGGCTTGATGTTCGAACGCGGGCAGATCCGCTCCGCTCAAGATCGAGCGCGCGAAGCCATCGCACAGGCGAAACGTTGCGGTAGCTTTCCCGCAGAGCAAGTGGCGCGTCGCGTGCTCGACCGCATCGACGTCTTCTTGGGGCGTTTCGAGCCGGATGAGTCGACAAAGGCTCGTTCCGACGACATCCCTGCTCGAGCGGAACGCGCGCTGAGCATCGGCCTTTCCCGCCTCGCCGGCGGGCGGTTTCAAGATGCACGCGAAGTGCTGCAGGAAAGCTGTTTTCTCGCCCGTCGCGCCCGTATGCCGGACCTCGAAAGCGAGGGGCTGCTCGGCTTGGCGGAAACCTACCTCGAAGTGCGAGAAGACGAACGCGCGAGTTTGGCGCTCAAGAAAATCCGCGCATCGCGTTCCGGCACCGTCGACGAAGAAGTCCTCGCACGATTGCGCATTCTCGAAGCCGAACGGGAGTTGGCCAAGCCGGACGGTGACTTGATCCAGGCACGAGACGAAGCCGAACAAGCCACACGCACGCTCGATGAGCGTGAGCGCGGAGACATCGCTTGGCGGGCATGGGCGGCGCTGAGCAAAGCCGCGCAACGACTCGGAGACTCGAATCTCGAAAGGCAAGCAAGCGACGAAGCCTTTCGCCGACTCGACGCTCTGATCACCGCCCTACCCGACCAGGAACGCGATCGCTGGCGACAACGTCCTCGCGTGCAGCAGATCCTCGATCAGAACGCACTGGCCGCAAGCGCTTCCGTCACCGGAGCGAAAGAAACGCAGGCCGAGCGATCGTCCCCCGACGAATCCGCCGCCCACGCCGAAAAACTCGAGCGACTGCTCGAGATCAATCGCGCACTCAATTCGACGTTGGATCTCCCTCGGGTACTCGAGATCCTGGTCGACACCGCACTCGATCTCACCGGCGCTGAACGCGGCTTCGTCTTGCTCGAAGCCGAGGGCCGATCGATTCGCGAAGTCGCCCGAGGTCGCGGCGGAGCCGACCTGACGGGAGACGACCGCGAGCACAGTCGCGGCATCGCCCGCCGCGTGATGAAGGAAGGACAAACTCTGCTCGCGCACGACGCCCTGACCGATTCGCGCTTATCCAAGTCGCGGTCGGTGCATGCGATGCAAATCCGCTCCGTCCTCGCCGTACCGCTACGCGTTCGGACCGACGTCGTCGGCGCCATGGTGGTCGACTCGCGTCATGCCGCAGGAATGTTCGGTCTAGGCGATCAAGACCTCCTCGTTCGCCTTTCCGACCAAGCGGGCATCGCGCTCGCCAACGCCCGGCTCGTCGAAGAGCTACGGCGACAAGCCGACGAGATCAGAACTCTCAACGAAATGCTCGAAGAGAAAGTCGAACAACAACGCGTGGAAATCTTGGAAAAGCAGTCGAACCTGGAGATTCGCTTTCGCTACGACAGCATCATCGGTGCCTCGCCCCCGATGCAGAAGGTCTACAAGAGTCTCGACAAGATCGCACCGACGGACATCCCGGTGCTGGTCGGCGGCGAATCCGGTACGGGCAAGGATCTCATCGCACAGGTCCTGCACTACAACGGACCGCGCAAGAAAGGACGCTTCGTCACGGTCAACTGTGCGGCACTGACCGACACCTTGCTCGAGTCGGAACTCTTCGGCCATCGCCGTGGTGCGTTCACCGGCGCCGATCGCGACCGCAAGGGCCTTTTCGATCAGGCCAACGGCGGCACGCTCTTTCTCGACGAGATCGGTGAGATGCCGCTGGCTCTGCAACCGAAATTGCTGAGGGCCCTTCAGTCGGGAGAAATCCGCCGCGTGGGTGAAGACACACCCAAGCACGTCGACGTACGGGTCATCGCCGCAACGAACAAGAACCTAGCGACGATGGTCAAAGAACGCGGGTTTCGGGAGGACCTCTTCTACCGTCTCGATGTCGCCCGCATCGATATGGCGCCCCTGCGAGAGCGCATGGAAGACATCGGCTTGCTCGTCGATCATTTCTTGGAAATCGAAGCCGAGCGCAGCGACAGTGCCGTCCGCAAGATAGAGCCCGCCGCACTGCGTTTGTTCTTACGCTACGACTGGCCCGGCAACGTACGTGAGTTGCAGAACGAAGTCATCAAGCTGGCCGCGTTTTCCGAAAGCCGCATCATCACGGAAGTCGACGTGCTCGAAAACGCCACCTTCCTCGAGCGGGTCCGTCGAGACCGAAAAGCTCCACCCTCTCCAAGCGATGGCGGAAAAGAAATCGTGACGCTCGGGCAGAGTGAAATCGACCAAATCCGCGAAGCCTTGCGCAAGACCCAGGGCAACCGGACACGCGCCGCGGAACTTCTCGGAATCGACCGCTCCACGCTCTACCGAAAACTCAAGAAGCTCGACGATATTCTCGACGGTGAGCGCTAAGCGGCATCCGACGGCGAAACCTGCCTCGAGCGACGATGGGCGCCACCTGAGACCTGCGCGGTCGAAAGATGCCGAGTGGTTCGCAGTCGGCCCTGCTTGGCGGTCTTGGCGGCTTGGCGCGACCGTGGTTCCTTCTCCGAGACCCGCGGCGGCGACGAAGCAAAGACGGCGGGCCCAAGACCGCGAAGTGAAGTTCGACAACGAGCCCGTGCCCATCTCCGCCGCGCAGACTTCCGGCGCTTCGCGCTTCACTTCATCCCAGCCACTTTTTCCACTCGCTGAGGTTTCGAAGACGAGCCAGTAAGAGGTAGATCAGTGCATAGGGAAGCACGACGACGAGCAAAGCGGCCCATGCGCCGAGACCGGGAAGACGAGACCACACGATCGCGGGCGGAATGACCGACGCGACCGCCATGGCGAGAAAGCCGGCCAAACGACGCCAGGGCATGAGCACCCGAGCGCCGTGAAGCCGAAGCGCGCGTGCTAGCCGCCACCATTCGATCCAAGCCCCTAGAGCCGAACCCAAGGCCAGACCGAGCGCACCGGCATGCAATCCACTCACCTCGACGGACGAGCCTTCCGCACCCACCCGAGCCGAGAGAAGATCGCGCAGCGCATAGGAATCGAGCCAAAGCATCAGCACTGCACCCGAAACGGCGGAGACGATCATGCGATACACCGCGATTCTCGCAGGGGTTCGCGTATCTCCTAGCGCGAAAAACACGTTTTGAAACAAGCGGGAAGCCGTGGTCGCAAGCAAACCCAAGCTGTATGCCGAGAGAACGAGATAAGTCAGCCAACGCCCCTCGCTACCGAACTCTCCATGCTCGAATAGCGCCGAGACCAAGATCGAGCCCAAGACGAGATATCCCACGATGGTCGGAATCGTCAAGAAACCCATTTGCGACAAGGCCTCGATCGCCTTTGCTCGCACGACGTCGATCCCTTTGCCGCGATCGCGCGAAAGCTCGGGCAGCGCCGCGGCGGCTACCGACATGCCGAAAAGCGAAATCGGTAGCAGATAGAGCACCTGTGCGTACCCCAAGGCGGCGACGGCTCCCGCGGCCAGGAATGACGCCAAGAAGAGGTCGAGCCATGCGGAAAGCTGATACACGCCTCGCCCCATCAAGGCGGGAC
>JALUUK010000024.1 GCA_027021395.1 Acidobacteriota bacterium | reverse complement strand
CCGCCGAGCGCATCCTGATGCGAAACCCGTGCGTTTTTTTTCTCTTCCGATTGTTCGGTTGAAACGTGCGCTTCATCCTAAAAACCCCATTCTCGCGACTTGCCGATTCTCAGTGTGCAATACTCTCGCGACTTCCCATGCTCTCGCAATACAGTAGAGCCATGAAAGCCTCGGCAAGATCAAGTGCGTCGCTGATCAAAACCTCAAGTCCTGGCCACCCGGACGCGGCCGGCGGCACACGCTCGGACCGGCGAACCATGCAAAGACCGCCGAGGTTAGGACCGATCGCCGACCCTGTCAAAAAAAAGCGCGCTTCACCTCTAGCTCTAGATCGTCGATGGAGCCTCCAAGCGGGAGACTTCGTAAATTTTTCGGGCTAGAAACCCGCACTTCAACCCTTGCTCTTCGGGGGGCAGTGGTGGTAGTCTGACGACTCTCAACGAACACACCCGAAACACTTCTGAGCACTACGCCAATGGGTCGTCGAGCAGGCCGTCAGGAGTGATGAATTCGAAGGAGCCCTCGTGGCCAGGATGTGCTTTTCCACATCCCTAACACAGTCTAAGTCCCGCAAAAACAAGGGCTTCCCAATAGATCACAAGATTCACATCTGTGGAAAAGCTGTGGATGGAGCCCGCCCGAATGGCTCACAACTCATCCTATTTCCAAGAGGTTGGCGCTGTGGATAATCTGGCCTTTCGCGATCCGGCGAACCCGTCGCCATCACCGTGGCAGAAGATCTTGGCCATACTCGAAACCCGAGTCTCGGGAACGACTTTCGATACCTGGTTCAAACCCACGAAGTTCCTCTCGCTGACCGATTCTTCGCTCCGGGTGAGCGTGCCGAACGCCGTTTTCCAGGAGTGGATCCGCTCGCAATTCTTGGATTTGATCCGCGAAGCGATGGCCGCCGCGGGTCTACCCGTCTGCGAGATCGAATTCGTCGCTCCCGAAGAAAAGCAAGAGAGAAGATCGGCAGCCATCGTCAGTGCGGAAACCCACGACAGCCGCGAGAGAGTCGAGCGTCAACAGCTCAACCCGCGATACACCTTCGAAAACTTCGTCGTCTCTTCTTGCAATGAGTTCGCCCACGCCGCAGCCATGGCCGTCACCGATCAGCCGGGTGGAACCTACAATCCGCTCTTTCTTTACGGCGGCACCGGCCTAGGCAAGACCCATCTGATGCAGGCCATTGGACATCGCCTCATCAGGCTCCGCCCGAATATCTCTTTGAGGTACATCACCTCGGAAGAGTTCATGAACGAGTTGATACTGACCATCCGCAACGAGAACACTCCGGCCTTCCGACGTCGCTACCGGAAGGTCGAAGTCCTCCTCGTCGATGACATTCAATTCCTAGCGGGCAAGGAAAGCACCCAAGAAGAATTCTTTCATACCTTCAATGCCCTGCATGACACCGGCCATCAGATCGTACTCGCGAGCGACTGCCCCCCAAGGTCCATCCCCGCACTCGAAGAGCGCCTGCGTTCGCGCTTCGAGTGGGGACTCACCGCGGATATCCAGCCTCCCGATCTCGAGACCAAGGTCGCTATTTTGAACAAGATGGCAGCCAACCGCGGCTGGCCGCTTTCACAAGACGTCGCGCTCTACATCGCCGGCAACGTGCACCACAACATCCGCGAACTCGAGGGGTGTCTGACCACGCTCGTCGCAGCATCTTCCGTCAATCGCCGCGCCCCCGATCTCGATCTCGCCCGCGAGGTGCTGCAGACCATGCTGCCGGCGGAGCAAGCACCGGTCACGCTGGACACGGTTCAGCGAATCGTTGCCAAACACTTCAATCTCAAGGTCAACGACCTGCGATCCCGCTCGAACGTACGCAGGATTTCCTTTCCGCGTCAGGTCGCCATGTACCTCGCCAAGAAGCTTACGCACGACAGTCTGCCCACCATCGGGAAAGCCTTCGGGGGGAAGCACCACACGACCGTGCTTCACGCCGTACGAAAGATCACACACCAAAAAGACGATGACGTTTCACTGCAAACCCTTTTGGCTCAACTCGAAGAAGAAATGTCATGACACCCTGCTCACCGCCATCCACATCTTTCACAGCCCTGTGCATGTCTGATCTGTGCATAAGAGGCCCCGTTGTCGGCGGGCCGACAATCCTCGCTGGTTTCCACAGCGAGCGGCTTTTTCCATGCACAGCAGGACGACAATTCAACTTGTTTCACCCTTTGGACTTGGGCTAGAATCCACACAATTCACAGCCCTATTGCTACTGCTGATGTTCTTAGATCTTTTATTATGTTCTTGTCTTTGACGGCCCATCAGGGAGGCCATGGTCCCGACCAGAGTCGACGACATCACTCTACGGAAAACGAGAAAAGGCTATCACCATGAAGATCGTACTTGACCAGGGAGCGCTGCTGAGTGAACTGACACTGCTACAAGGCGTCATCGAAAAAAAAAGTACGGTCCCGATTCTTTCGTGTGTGCTACTGAACGCGACTGAAGACGGGAGGCTTCACGTCTCTGGTACCGATCTCGACGTCGGCTTCCGTTCCTCTGTCGCGGCTACGGTCGAGGTGCCGGGGACGATGGTCGTTCATGCGAGACGCCTTTACGACGTCGTTCGTAAACTTCCTCCGGGCAACGTCGGCATGCGCGAGAAGGGATCCTCGCTTCATCTGCATTGCGAGAAGACGAAGTATCGGCTCGCAGCGAATGCGATGGAGGAATTTCCCGGCCTGCGGAACCGAGAAGGAAAGCCGGCATTTTCCATCCAGGCCGCCATGCTCGAGGACATGATCCGACGTGTTCTACCGGCCATCGCCATCGACGATCCGCGCTATTCGCTCGATGGGGCCCTGTGGAAGGTCAGCGACGGCATGCTGACGATGGTGGCCACGGACGGCCATCGTCTGACCGTCTCCAAACGTCCCTTGTCGGGGCCGGTGGCTACCGACGTGCGAAACATGATCGTACCCCGCAAGGCTCTCGTCGAGATTCAGCGCCTCGCCTCCGGGCACGAAGGGCCGGTCGAGGTGTGGTCCGGCGATGGACATCTGTTCGGGTCTTTCGGTCAGCGTGAAGTGAGTACCACGCTCAAAGAACGCGAGTTCCCCGATTTCGAGCGGGTGGTCGAAGCGGCCGATGGCTGCGAAAAAACGCTCGAGGTCGACACCAAGCGTCTGAGACAGGCCATCGAGCGGGTGGCGGTGCTTTCCCAGGAGCACACACACCTCGTGAAACTCGAGGTGGAAGGGGAGGTTCTGCGCTTGAGCGCCACCCACAGCGAATTCGGGGAGGCCGAAGACGAGATCAGCGCCGAATTCGACGGCGAAACGCACTCCATGGGCTTCAACGCCCAATATCTGCTGGATGTGCTCTCGACGGCGGGGACCGAGAAAGTGAGAGTTCGCTTCGGCGACGGCCGCAAACAGGGACTTTTCAGTCCTCTGCGCCCGGATGACGACGATCTTTTGGACGTCTGTATCATCGCGACGCTAGGAAACTAGCGGGTCCGGAAAACCGGGGGAACCGGCACCGATGAGAGCCTGTCCGCGGAGGGGGCGGTGGATAGCGGATCTCCTTGATTCATGGGACAATAGGGGGAAATACCGACCCTTTCCGACCCGCTTTGTTTGGCGACTTTCACTGCTCGTGACGGCGCGATACGGCGCTTGCGATTCGAGACGATGAGAGTCGGGGTCTGCTCGAAGCGAGGATGCAAGAAAGACTATGGGTGAAAACGAACGAATCGACGAAGTAGGATCAGTCGCTTCTTCCGCCGAGTACAACGCCAGCTCGATCAAGGTCCTCGAAGGTCTCGAGGCCGTTCGCAAGCGCCCCGGCATGTACATCGGCTCGACGGATCAGTATGGTCTCCTGCATCTGGTCTGGGAGATCGTCGACAACGCGATCGATGAGGCCCAGGCCGGATACGCCGATGAGATCTACGTAGCCGTTCACGCGGACAACTCCGTGACCGTGATCGACAATGGCCGTGGTATCCCGGTCGACATCCACGAAGACATGGGAGTGCCGGCGGCGCAGGTCGTGATGACGACTTTGCATGCCGGAGGAAAATTCGATCACTCGGCATATAAGGTGAGCGGAGGTCTTCACGGGGTTGGAGTGTCGGTGGTCAATGCGCTCGCGGAGCGCCTCGATCTAGAGATCTACCGAGACGGTAAGGTCTATCGTCAAGAATACTGTCGCGGTGACGCACTCACGGACTTCGAGCAGACTGGAACGACGCAGAAGCGTGGTACGAAGATCACTTTCAGAGCGGATCCGGACATCTTCGAGACTTTGGACTATTCCTACGAATCGTTGGCTACGCGTCTACGAGAACTCGCCTTTCTCAATGAAGGAACGAAGATCACTCTAGTCGACGAACGCGATGCCAAGATCAATGAGCAAGTTTTCCACTACGAGGGCGGCATCTCGGAGTTCGTCGCGCACCTCAATCGCAACCGGACGACTCTTCACGCCGAGCCGATTGCCATTCGTGCCGAAAAAGACGGCGTAGATGTAGATATTTCTCTGCAGTACAACGACTCTTATCAGGAATCCATCTTCACCTTTGCCAATAGC
>JALUUK010000023.1 GCA_027021395.1 Acidobacteriota bacterium | reverse complement strand
TCTCACCGACCAAGGCGGGCGACTCTCCCCCGCTGGTGATGATGCGGCAAGGTTCTCGGCAGCCGGATTCGTCGAGGATCGTCATCAAAGCCGTGCCTGCGCATTCCGTCTGCGCGAGCCGTCCGCACCGCTCGCCGAAGCAATGACGGCCCAAACGCGTGAGGCGTTCCGCGTCGCGGTCGGCACCGAGGCCGAAGCTCAATCGTGCGAGATCCTGCATCGTGTTTGGCCTATCGGACGCAGGTGGTTGATCCCTGAGGTTCGGACCGGGAAAAGGACGAACACGGGCGAAAGCGAACAGCGCGGGAGCATGCACGCAGCAAATCCCGCGGTCGAAACGCCTAGATAGAGTTTCCCTCGCTCGAATCTTCGCCCAACACCCTCGGCGCCCCCGCCGGCTCGGAGGCGGTCGTTTTTCTTCCTCGAGACACGTTTCCTCTCCGAAGCGAGTGCCGTTGGCTAGGGCAAGATGAGACGCGAGAAGGGAGATTCCGCTGTGAGGTCGCACCCATTTCTTCCGTGCGGACTTCTAGGGCGGAGGCAGCCTCAAAGTGCCCTGCGGACTTTGTTCGTTGCTCTGCCGGGTGTTCGCTGCGAGCAGCCGGGCGGGCGTCGGCGATGTACCATCCGCACGAGATGCAAACATCGACGGCCGGGAATTGCCTTGATCCCTTGCGAGATCCCAAGACGGTCCTCGTGGCGCAGCTTGCCTTCATCGGCGACATGGTTTTCGCGACTCCGCTCTTCGATGCCATCGCCGAGCGTTGGCCGGGAGCGCGGCTCGTCGTGGTCGGTCGTCCGGCGGCGGTGAAGCTGCTTTCGGCGCACCCTGCGGTGGGCATGACGTTGGAGTACGACAAGCATGGGGTTCACCGGGGGTTGACGGGGCTCTGGTCTCTAGGCCGCGCCATCCGGGGGCTCACACCCGATCTGTTCATCGGATTGTCGCGTTCTCAGAGAACTTCGATCCTGGCTCGCATCTCGGGGGCAGCCGTTCGCGTCGGCTTCGGCTCCGGTCGCCTAGCCTATACCCACCGAGTTCGGCAGGCGCACCGGGAGATCCCTTTCGCCGAGCGGGGATCGGCTCTCTTGCGCGCGATCGGGGTCGAGGTGCCGTCCCGTCCGCTGCATTTGGAAATCGACATCGCAGCGCGCGCAAACGGCCGTGCGAGGCTCGAGGCCTTGGGCTGGCGCGGCCGGCCGCTGATCGCCGTCTCTCCCGGAGCGCACTATGCGACCAAGCGCTGGCCGCCCTCGCATGTCTCGGACTTTCTGGACCGAGTGGCGGCTCACGATCGCTGGGATGTCGCCCTCTATGGGGGGCCGGAAGAAGACGACCTGATCGACCGCCTCGTGCAGGCCCATCCATGGGTTCTCGATCGCAGGTCGTTGCCTTTTGCCGAGACGATGGAAGAATTCTGCTCAGCATCGCTCCATCTCGGTGGAGATTCCGGCCCCACGCATATCGCGCGTGCGCTCGGGGTGCCGGCGGTGTTGTTGCTCGGCCCAACGCCGCAGCATCCTCTCGGAGAAGATTCCGGCAGGACCATCGTTTCGTTGAATCTCGAATGCCAGCCTTGCAGTGGCTCGGGTGATGCGAAGTGCCCGCTAGACCACCATGCCTGCATGGAGCGGTTGTCGGCGGAACTCGTATTCCGCGCCGTGTCGGAGTTGCTCCCGCGATGAGTCGATCGATCTCGGTGATTCACCTCGACGGTGGGCGTGAAGACCGCGGCGGACAGCGACAGGTCGCTCTGCTCTTACAGGGCTTGGTCGAGCGGGGTCATCGCGTGGCGCTGGCGACCCCGGAAGGTGCACCTTTGTCGAGGCGGGTGGCGAGGGTCCAAGTGACGGATCGCTGGCAATGGCCTTGGCGGGGCGACATGGCGCCTCGAGCGGCCTTCGAGCTCGCGCGCCGGATTCGCCGTGGGGGATGGGATCTTCTGCATGCCCATACACCGCATGCCATCACCCTGGCTCATGTGGCGCGTCGTCTGGCGGGCTGGCTGCCGCTGATTGCTCATCGCCGCGTGGATTTTCCGCTCAAGCAGCACGTCCTAGCCCGCCGTAAGGCCGTGTGGCCGGAGGCGTGGATCGCCGTGTCGGAGGGAGTGAAAGAGCAGCTCGTCGCGGATGGATTGTCCGCGGAGAATATCCAGGTCGTGCCGAGCGCCATCGATCCGGTGCGCTTGGAGTATCAGGAGGATCGCCGGGCGATCCGGCGTGCTCTTTCCATTGCGGAAGACGATCTCGTCATCGGAACGGTAGGCTATCTGGTTCCGCACAAGGGACAGCGCGTACTGATCGATGCATGGTCGTCTCTTCCGAGCAATGGCCGTGTGATTCACTTGGTCATCGTCGGCAAAGGGCCGCTGCGCGAGACCTTGGAGGAACAGGTTCGACGATCGGGAAGCGAAGCGGGTGGGGGTAAGCGTTGCCATTTCCTCGGTCAGAGAGACGACGTGGCCGATCTCGTCAGAGCTTTTGATGTCTTCGCGTTTCCCTCGGTTTCCGGGGAGGGTTCTCCCGCTGCGCTCAAGGAGCCGATGGCGCTCGGCGTCCCCGTCGTGGCTAGCGACATTCCGGCCCACCGCAATCTCGGACTCGATTCGTCCTTGCTGGTTGAGCCGTGTCAAGCGGAGGCGTTGTGCGAGCGCATTCGCTGGGTGTTGAACATGAGCAAAGAGAGAAGCGAGATGCTGGAGAAGAACCACGCATTGGCGGCACGATATTCCGTCGAGACGATGATCGAGCAGACCATCAGCTGTTATCGGAGTCTGCTCGACGACAAGGCGGTCGTTCGCTAACCTTCGTGAGTCGGCCGATATTGGGATGCCGGAGCGCCTTCGGCGCAGACCGAATGCATGTGAAAGAACTTCGGCGACGACCGAGCCGAAGACCGAGTCGATGAGATCGCGTTCGAGACGCGCAGGCCTATCGGAAGCGAAGGCGACGCGAGACAGGAGAGAATCGTGAGTGGTTGGACCGCACGGCTGCTTTGGAAGACGCTATCCCCCGAACAGAGGCGCCAAGTGGCGCTCTCGCTTTGGAACGATCGTCATCTCGATCGCATGGAGCGCGCACAGGCTCTCCTGCCTTGGCTTTCTGCGCGGGGAATCCGCGTGACCTATCTCGAGAAGCTCTCGCGCGACAAGCGGGCCGAGACCATGGCAGCCGGGGGACTGCCGGAGGAAACGGCGTCACAGGCTTTGCGTTCCTTTCATCTGACCGAGCGTCGAGAACTGCTCGGGAAATTCTTGGACTTGCTCGATATTCCAAACGACGACGGTCTGATCACCGAAGACTTCGACACCGCGGACCTCGGCGAAGAGAAGGTCTCGGCGGCGGTCGCGGGACTTCGCGAGTCGTTTTCGGCAGCCGACGTCGATCTCTACATCCGCACGCTCGTTGCGACGGACCGCGAGACGTGGTCCGTGCTCTCGTCACACGCGGGATCTCCCCCGACCTAACTCGCCTCATCGGCCCGGATGATAGAGGAGCCGGCAGCGTTCGAGCGTTCTCGCTTGGAAGGTTCGTGAAGGATCCCGATCAGGGTAGGGCAAGCAGGCGGATCATCGCGCCGTCGGGTCGCAACAGTAGGGCCCGTCCCTGCCAGTGCGCCGGAGCGAGCAGCCGGTCGCCGCGGATGGCGAGCGGTATCCATACTCGGCGCGAGGAGGTCTGCGCGAGCACCCCTTCGAGCCGTTCGACGCTGCGCCGGTCTTCGGGGCAGATGATGCTCTCCACCCAGCGCTTCGGCCCGCTTTGGGCGACGCGCCAGCGAAGTCGAGAAAAATCGCGCCGCACCTCGAGCCCATCCACCGGCATCGGATAGCGACGGGCCAATTCCAGCGAGAGGCGCTGAAATTCGAGTGCGGCTTCCGAGTAGGCCTTGGCAAGCTTCATTTCGTCGTGATCGATGCCTTCGTGAAAATCCCAATCGAGGGGCGTGGAAACGGGCTCGTCGGCTAGGGGAGTGGGCAAGGGGATGAGCAAGAGCGAGACGGCGAGGCATCCGATGCGGTTGAGCGCCATGATTCACTTCGTCCAAGAGCTTGGATCCCCGCTGAAAAAGTTGCGTTGGATCTCGCTTCGGTCAAGGGGGTCGGCCAATTCGGCTCGACGCGAACGCCGCCGGAGCCGACAATCTCAGCATGAGGGCGAATCCGAGATGAAACGAAGGCGTGCGAGCGGTGAGGCCGCCGAGATCAGCCGGTGGGTCCGCTCGCTTGCCATGGGGCGAGTCGAGGACTCGTGGCGGTCTTGGGATGCAAAGCACTTCGAAAGCGCCTCGAGGTTTTCCGACGGGCATGCGCTCACGGCGCGCTGCGGAGCGATGCTCAGTGATGGGGGATGGGCCCACGAAAAGGTCTTCGTGCCTTGGGTCGTCGCTTGGCGCCGCTGGATGGGGCAAGAGGTCTTGCTCACGGAAGCCCTCGGAGATTTGGCGGAACGCTGCCGCCGTGCAGGCATTCCAGTCTTGGCCATCAAGGGCAGCGATCTGGCGACGAGAATCTACGGGCCGGGCGAGCGCCCTCGAACGGATATCGACCTCGTCGTCTTGCCGGAGGACTTTCCGGAA
>JALUUK010000022.1 GCA_027021395.1 Acidobacteriota bacterium | reverse complement strand
GTGAAATCCATGACATCGAACTCGCCGGCTGTACGCCGGAGCCGTTGATGAATTATTTGAAGGCGCTCGGCGTACTGCGCCTGGTAAGTGAACAGAAGGATCCGGAGGCGACCGGCTACTGGCGGAACGAGCGCTTCCACCTGCGCTCCCGGCTGGACCGGGAGGCGCTGCAGAATTTCTTCCTGAACGAGTACGAGCCGACGCCGATCTTGGCTCCCTGGAACGCAGGGTGCGGGCTTTACAAGAAATGGGATGTTGCAAACAGACGATTCAAGAAGCGAGAAGCTGTGAAGGCCCTGGAGTACATCGAGAACTCGAGCCACGAGCGCTTCAAGCGATATCGGGACGAAATCCGCCGCGTGAGACTCGTTCTTGAAAAAGAGGGTGAGGTCTTCGACATAGCAGAGGAGATCGAAGCCCTTGATCGCGAGCTGAGCAAGCAAGGCGTTTCGGACAGAGAAAAGAAAAAGCGGATCGGACAATTCCTTGACTCGCTACTGATCTTCGAGGTGGACGGTAAACCCGTAAGGCTAGCGAAGTCCCAGAAGGATAAGTTTTTGGCTCGCCTAAGGAGTTCCTATCTATCGGATTCGGCCCTTCAATGGCTTGATTCGGCTGTAGTCCTGCGGCCATCTGAGTTCTCGCAAAAGGACAGGAAGGCTACTGAAGCGCCCTTGCTCGGGACCGGTGGCAACATCGGTAACAGCGAGTTGTCGGCCCGGTTCATGCAGTTGCTCGGCGAGATTCTTCCAGTGAAGCAGGGAGATAGCACCAGCCAACAATCGCAGGAGTATCTGAAGGCCGCGCTATTTGGGAGCGTTATTCCAGGTCTTCGGTCAGTAAAAGTCGATCAGTTCGCTCCCGGGCAAGCTGGAGGAGCGAACATGGCCCAAGGCTTCGAGGGCGATTCGAAGCTCAACCCTTGGGACTACGTTCTGATGATCGAAGGCGCATTGTTCTTCGCTGGAACCACAACTCGCTCACTCGGTGCTCAGCGTTCATCGGCGGCATTCCCCTTTACAGTCCAGCCCGCTGCTCTGGGATTTGGCTCAGCCGGGGATGAAGAGTGCCGGGCTGAGCTGTGGCTGCCTCTATGGGAGCGTCCGGTCACAGGTTCTGAGTTGGCAGTGTTGCTACGCGAAGGACGATCCAACGTAGGGACGCGCGAAGCCAAAGACGGACTGGACTTTGCCCGCGCTGTAGCGGGGCTTGGGGTGGACCGTGGTATAGAGTCGTTCGTTCGGCTCCAGTTTCAAAAACGCTTCGGGGACAACTTCCTGGCAACACCGGTTGGACGGTTGACTGTTCGGGCAAGGAGAGGCGTGCAGCTCATACATGAGCTTGATTGGTGGATCGTGCGGTACCGGACCGGTCTTCGTGCTGCAAAGGACCCGGTTCGCCTGAGAAACGCATTGCGGGTAGTTGAGTCGTCGATCTTTGATTATTGCCGCTACGGCAGGCGGGAAGATCTCGAACAGGTCCTACGCACTCTCGGGCGTGCCGAGCGCGAACTCGCATTGACGGCCGGCAAGGTAGGAAAGAAAGAGGTAGCTCCTCCGTGTCCGATGTTGCGATCGGAATGGGTGGCAGAGACACACGATGGTTCAGCTGAGTTCCAGATTGCACTCGCCATCTCGAGCATCTACAACAGTGCGATCTTCGAAACGGGAAATCGAGACCGGGGTGTGCAGGGTGAGAGAACTGGTAGGACCGTTGATGTGATCAGAACCGATCTCGAGCCGCTGGAACGTCGAGGACAACGGTGCAACTGGCGAGGAGGTGACAGTCCACCGCCGGTCAGGTGGCGGTCAACAGAGCTTGCGGGGAACCTTTCGGCAGTCCTGGAGCGTCGGCTGTTGGCGGAGGCCAGCCCAGATGGTCGCGACTCACCTCTCCAATCGCGATATGGAGTATCTCTTCCGATTGTCGCGGCTTGGCTTAAAGGAGTACTGGACGACCGTCGCATCGAGGAGCTGATCTGGGGTCTGGCTCTGGTGAACCACATGAAGTCCCGTGTACGAGGTCTTCCCCGAGCGTCGATCGATCCGGCCTGTCGAGTGCCCCTGCCGCGAGCTTATGCCTTGTTGAAGCTACTCTTCTTGCCACACCCTCTTCACGGACCGAAATCGGCGCAAGATCGATGGCGCTTCACTGAACACGGGGAGGAGGGCATCCGGATCCGACCCGAACTCTCAATTTTGCCCCTGCTCCGCGCCAATCGCACCCCGGACGCCTGCCAGCTTGCTTACCGCCGCTTGTGGGCCAGTGGCCTCGCACCGCTACCTGGGGTTCGGCCGAGAGGCAGACCGTCTGCATCCTGGTGGAGCCAAGCGGAACTATCTGTTTCGGGAGTGGAGGGCGTCCGGCTTGCCGGGGCCTTGCTGATACCGCTGCAAGCGGAAGAAACCGACGCCTTGGCGAGACTGGTTCTTCGCTCGCCAAAGGATCTCGACTCAGAGAGCGTTATCGAGGAAGGAGTGAGTGTGTCATGAGTGAAACAGAGATGACTGCACTGTATGAAGCAATCGGCGGCGTTCCCCGTCTGCTGATGGAGGTGGACCTGAAACCGCTTCAGGGAAGTCGGTTCCAACCAACGGGTTTCCCGGATCTTGGCCCGGCGCGGTACACGGCGCCCGACGGGACCGAGATGCTGCTGGTGGAATCGCCGCAGTCTGTGGCCAACCGCATGGAAGTGTCCTGCTTGGACAGCGCCCAACAAGATATCATTCCAGAGCTTGCTGGCTTGCCTTATATCAAAATCTTGGACCTCGAAGGCAACCACCTCAGCAACTCCCTTCTGGAGGCTCACCGGATCAATTCCGAATACATTATGAACCATGCGTGGAGAGCTATCCGGAGAAATGGGAAACGCGAAAGGAGCAAGAGAAAATTCAAGGATGAGTTTACAGAGGAGATAGGGCTTGATAAGACCGCCAGAGTGGACTGGCGGAAGTTCCGTGCCGGATTGCTGCATTACGACCCTAATAGTCTGCTCCACGGGTGCTTCCTTGAAGAGATCGACGGTCGCCTGAGAGTCAGCCGGGCCATGTCTGGGTTTATCGAAGCTACTGGGGTGGCGGTAGCCGAGAGTGGGGGGGCGAAGATAAACATCGTTCAACCACAAATAAAGGGGGGGGAAGGCAATGTCCTCTATCACCGCACCGAGTTCACTGCCAAGCGGATCACAGCTTACTTCAATCTAGATCTCGCACTGCTAAGGAGTTACCAACTCCCAGAGGAAGCGGAAAAGTTATTAATCGCTCTTGGGTTGTTCAAGATTCGTCGCTTCCTTTCGAGGGGCTTGCGGCTTAGGACCGCGTGCGACCTTGAGCCGGTGGCGGATCTAGAGGTGACACGGCCGGAGAAAGGGCTGGAGATCCCTGCTGAAGAGGTGCTGGTTAACGAGTGCCGGAGGCTGATCCAGTCCATCCGCAAAGCGGACGAGGGCAAACCACTAGAGAAAAAAGTCTTTGCGGACCCACCTGTGACAGAGGTCATATGCAAGAGGTGATGCGCTTATGACGGCGATTGGGCTGAGGTTTCCGGCGAGGCGTTTCCATTGCACGCCGTGGGGGCGGCACGTGAACGAGGGCACTCCAGAGTGGCCCCCGTCGCCGTGGCGCTTGCTGCGATCCCTGGTGGCCGTTTGGAAGATCAAAGCAACCGAGTTGGCCGAGTCCGAGGTGCGAAGGGTGCTGGAGCAACTAGTGGCGCCCCCTCAGTTTTTCCTGCCTCCGGCGACCGTCGGCCATACCCGACATTATATGCCTGTGGGGGCAAAGCCCAAGTTAATCTTCGACCCTTTCGTTGTGCTCAACCCTTCGAGCGAAGTCAAAGTGGTGTGGCCCGATTCGGAACTATCGGAAGACCAACGTGAGGTTCTTAGTCGCCTGTTGGGCGAACTGGGCTACCTAGGAAGGGCCGAGTCCTGGTGCATTGCCCGGCTTCTCACCGGGAAGGAGGCGGTGGAGGGTGAGGTTAACTGCTTTCCAGCAGGTAGCGTGGCGTCGGACGAGAAAACGGAACTCGTCCGGGTGCTCTGCGCCGACCCGGAGACAGCGTTCAGTGACGAGCACGTGAAGCCGCTTCCGGGCAAGAAGCGCAAGGCTACGCGGCCGCCGTACGACCCGATGTGGAACTTGTGCATCGAGACCGCCCAGCTACACGCCGAGAAGTGGTCGGATCCGCCGGGTTCGAGGTGGGTTATGTATGCGCGGCCTACCGATTGTTTCCATCCCGAGCCGCCAAGAAGGAGATGCAAGCCGGCCCCCGATCGCGAGTTTGAAGTGGCTCGCTATGTGTTAGATTCCCAGGTACTTCCACTGATCACCGAAACCCTACCCATCGCCGAGCAAGTCCGATCCGAGCTGTTGAGGAAGTACGGAGCGGTGACCCGGCGCGGTCGCGTGAACGGTCGGTCGGAGACATTTTCGGGCAAGGACGCGGACGGCAATCCGCTCACCGGTCACGGCCACGCCTATTACCTGCCCACGGACGAGGACGGCGACGGGCGCCTGGACCACGTCACGGTGGTGGCGGAAAACGGGTTTACTCGCGAGGAGGTCCGGGCGCTCGACCGGTTGAGTCGGCT
>JALUUK010000021.1 GCA_027021395.1 Acidobacteriota bacterium | reverse complement strand
GACGCTCGACCGTCTTCGGCGAAATCGTGGCCGGGATGGATGTACTCGACGCCATCGCCGCGCTGCCGGTAAATAAGTCGCATGAACCGAGAAACAACGTATATCTGGATCGGATCTCGCTCCCTGTGGGGCGAATCCTCATGAACGAGAACTAACCCGGACGATTCACTGCGTCACGAAAATGGCGTGAAGCGATCGACCCAAGACTCGAGATAGCCTCATCCGGTTTGCTCATGAAACCTTCCAGCGAGTGGACTCGAATGCGGGCGGTTTGCGACGAAGGGCTTCATGGATGATCCGGGCCAACCTGCCGGCGCGAATTCCCGATCGCAGCCGGCGACTTTCGGAGATCTAGGTTTCATGTTCTTGACTTCGAGATCCCACCTTTCGCTCACCGCTCTTTGCCTACTATTCCCGACGATTGCCGCTTTGGGTGCGACGCAGGTTTCTCACGGTCCGGCGCCGGCCAAGTCCGGCACGACACGTCTTGAAAGCCTCGAGATCGTCGAAGCCCAAGCCGGCCCCCGCTCGCCGGAAGACGAAGCGACACGAGTCATTCACAATATCTTCCCCGACCCTACGGAGATCGCTGAACCTCTCCCCGCCTACGCTCCACCGAAAACGGACGGCCCGCTGATCCGCGGGCGTCGCCCGCTGACCGACGCCGCGCTTCCCTCCATCGATCTCCGCTTCGACGGACCGTACCAAGGCGGTGTCACGCCACCCGACCCCGTCATGACCGTCGGCAATCAACATGTGGTGGCCTTGATCAACAATCGTATCGCGTTCTACGACAAGAGCGGCAACTTGGTCGATGGGCCCTTCTCGTTGAAGAGCTTCTTCGGCATTCCGTCCGGCTTCACCGACTTCGATCCCCTAGCGATCTATGATCCGTTTTCTCAACGCTACATCCTAGCGACGCTCGCCGATTCCGGCGCGCAACAGGACTCGAGGATTTACCTTGCTTTCTCCCAAACCGCAGACGCGACCGGCAACTGGAATACCTACTATATCGATGCTGATCGAGACCAGGGAACGAACTGGGCCGATTACAACTCCATCGGAATCGATCGCAACGCCGTCTACCTCACCGCGAATATGTTCAACCGCTCGGACAACTTTCAAAACGTCACCATCTTCATCTATGACAAAGAAGATGGGTATGCCGGCGCACCGCTCGACAACACGCACCTGATCGACGTTCGCACCTCCGGCGGAGCCGCGCCCTACCGTTTGAGACCGGCCACGGTCAATTCCATCGTCCCCGGAGATGAGTACTACTTGATGCACACCTCGAACGGGTTCACGTCGTCGATGAACCTCTTTCGATTGACCGGAGATCGCTTCGCCGATCCTACACTGGAAACGGAATCGCTCTCGCTTCCCCGGTTTATCTTCGGGCCGGGAAACGCGACGCAACCGGGAACCGAAACCGGTGTTTCCACCTTGGGCTCCTCGCTTTGGAACGTGTTCTACCGAGCAGGAAAGCTCTGGACGGGCATGGCCATCGACGGATCGAACCGCATCGCGATCTGGGTGCACCGAGTCGATGTTTCCGCCAATCCCGCCACCCTCGAGCAAACCTACGAATTCGAGGAGGCGAACGAGGACTCGTATTTTCCTCACGTTCTCCCCGATTCGGAAGATCATGATTTCGCGATCATGACCGCTTTTTCGGGCCCCAATCGGCATGTTACCGGACGTTATTGGAACATCGCTGCTGACGGAACGATCAGAAAAACCGAACTCTTGATCGACTCCGGCAGAGCCAACACTTCTGGAAGACATGGCGACTATTTCGCCGTCGCGGAGGACCCGACCGATACGAATCGCGTCTGGATGATCGCTCAATACATGCAGAACTCGTCCTTTTCCGGAAATCAGATCATTGCCTCCGTCCCATTTGAAGACTCCGTGCCTTCGGCAGGCCCTCCTCCGACTCCCGACGGCCGCAACGTTCCCGGATCGCAGGTTCAAGTTCGCAAGGCATCCGGCTCGGACCTGACCATCACTTGGGGTACCGAAAATTGCGATCCGGGAAACAACCATCTCGTATGGTTCGATCTCGCCGATATCTCGAACTACTCCATCGTCGATGAGACATGCGCCATCGGACTCTCCGGAACCTGGACCGGCACGCCTCCTACCGGCTTGCTCGGAGTGGTCGTCGTCTCTGACGACGGCGCGCAGGTGGAAGGCTCCATGGGAACGGACTCCTCCGGCATCGAGCGACCAGCCATCTCGACAGTCTGCACGAACGAGAAAGACACGACCGGCTCCTGCCCCTAGCACGAGGCCCGAAAGCGTTTCCTGCTGGAGATCGCACAGGCCGCCTTAGTCGATGTCGAAGTCCTTCGGGAAGTCCGGAACGGTCACTTTCGCCGGCGCCTGTTCTTCGAGCTTGGAGAGCAAGTGCTTGATCGCCGCTTCCAGGGTTGGATCCTGCCCTCGCGCAACCAGATCCGGCCGATCGAGCACCTCGATATCGGGCGATACCCCCTCGTTTTCTACCGCCCATTTTCCATCGACATCAAGAAAGCGAAAACGAGGAACGGCGAGAGTCGCTCCATCCATCAAGGCTGGATTGCCGGAGATTCCGATCAATCCGCCCCACGTGCGCTTACCGATCAGCGGGCCGAGGCCGAGCTTGCGGAAGTAGTAGGGAAAGGCGTCACCACCGGAGGAAGAGTAGGCGTTGATCAAGCAGGCCTTCGGCCCGCTGTGGACATAGCCCGGCACGCTTTGCGGCTCGAGTCCGCGACGAACCCAATAGTGCAGCAACGTGCGCTGCACGATTTCGATCATCCGATCGGGAATGAATCCACCGCCGTTGTAGCGCACATCGATGATCAGCGCGTCCTTGTGTGACTGCGGGAAGAAGTTCTTGCGCAACTCGCGGTTCCCGGCAATCGCAGTATTCGGCAAGTGGATATAGCCGATCCTCCCGCCGGAAAGGCGATTTACGAGATCCCTGCGGGACTCGACCCAATCGAGATAGCGCAGATTGGTCTCGCGGGCGATCGGGCGCACTTTGACCTCGCGCGCTCCTTCCGCTCCGGGACGATCATTGACGCTGAGCGTGACGACATCTCCCGCCGAATCCTCGAGCAGCTCATAGAAGTTCCGGACGTTACGTGTCGAGCGCCCGTTGACGGCGAGAAGGAAATCGCCTTCATTGACATCGACCCCGACCTCGGTCAACGGCGAGCGAAATTCTTCGTGCCAGTTCTCCCCGCGAAAAATCTTTCGTATCTGAAAATATCCCGACGGGTGATCGTCGATTTCCGCTCCGAGCAGGCCGCCATCGACTCTCTTCACCCGTTGCGAGCCGGGGCTTCCGTTGATGTAGACATGTCCGGCGTTGAGTTCGCCTCCAAGCTCGCCGAGGATGTAATCCAGATCGGCGCGATAGACCACGTGTTCGACCATCGGTTCGTATCGAGCGCGGATCTTTTCCCAATCCATTCCGTGCATGCCCGGATCGTAGAACCAATCACGAAAAATACGCCAAGCATCGGCGTAGAGCTGCTTCCACTCCACCTGCGGATCGATCTTCATTCTCATCTCAGAAAGATCCAGCTTGCCCTTGTCGGCACTCTGGCCCGGCTGAATCGGAATGATGCCGTAGGTGCCGCGCGAAGAGAAAATGAGCTTCTTCCCGTTCGCCGAGATCTTGTAGGACGAGATTCCCTCGATGATGGTCTCGGTCTTTTCCGTCGTCACGTTGAAGTGTTCGAGCTTGGCCTCTCCGGCGCGACCACTGATATAAAGAGCCCCGGAATCGTTCGCCGAAAGTTGATGATAGATTCCCGACCGGCCGGGTAGAGCAACGATGCGATCCGCAAAACCCTCGAAGTCTATGCGGAATGATTCCTCCACACTGTCTTCTTCGTCGCCGTTTGCTCGACTCCCCTCCTTCCCGGCACTATCGGACGCAGCGGCATCTTCCGCCACCGGCTCCACTTCGTCGCTCTTCGGCGCAAAGAGTGCCGGGCCGTCTTTCGTGAGTGTCGCGGCATAGACTCGCGTCGGCTCTTTGTAGAGGTAGTTGAATTCGTAGCCGCTGAATGCGAGGTTGTAATCCCGGTCGGAGAAGAAGTAGAGATATCGCCCCTCCGGATCGAAGACCGGGTCGTAGTCGTTGGTGAATTCATCGGTCAAACGGGTGACCTTCTTCGATTCCAGGGAATAGACGTAGATCGAGGAAAAAGAGGACGCTTCGACCTTGGTGTAGACGAGCCATCGGCTGTCCGGCGACCATCGGTAAACACGAATATCGTTGCTCGTGCTGTGATCGGCCGATGTGATCTTTCCGCTCTCGACATCGATGTACTGGAGTCGTTGGTTTTTGTCTCCGAAGGCCAACTTCCGGCTATCGGGCGACCAAACCAGGGGGAACCTCCAAATGGAGCCGCCGGAACTCAATTTCCGGGGCTCTCCCGTCTCATCGGCCGAACGGAGGTAGATCTCATACTCTCCTGTTGCATCCGAATAGTAGGCCATGAATCGGCCATCCGGCGACCACACGGGACTCATTTCGCGAATGCCGGCAGTACGAGATACATTTCTGATCACCCCGTCTTTTGCGGGAAC
>JALUUK010000020.1 GCA_027021395.1 Acidobacteriota bacterium | reverse complement strand
GTAGCGGCCGCAGATCAGAGCGATATGCGGCCGTTTCGCGAGATCGCGCGCCATGGCTTGGTCGAAGCGCCGGCCGGCCGGATCGAGCAGAATCTTGTAGGGAGGCGAATCCGGGTCTTCCTGCTCAAGTGCATCGATCGCACGAAAGAGCGGTTCCGGCTTGAGGACCATGCCGGCTCCGCCACCGAAGGTCGTGTCGTCGACCTGGTAGTGCGGCGGATCGGCGTGCTCGCGAAGATCCGTCACATCGAGGCGCCAAGCTCCACGATCGAGCGCTCGACCGACCACGCCCCGAGCGAGAGGGCCGGGAAAGAGGTCCGGAAAGATCGTGACGACCGAGCACCTCATGGCGCCTCCCCGCTCGACGCGTCGAGATCGAGCAGGCCGTCGGGAGGATCGATGACGACGCGCCGGGCCTCGAGATCTACGGTGCAGATTTCTTCGGCAAGCGGGATGAGGATTTCACGACGATCCTCTGCGCCCACGACGAGCAAGTCGGCCGCGACGCCCTCCTCGATGCGCAGAACTCGACCGACATGATCTCCCTGCCGGGTGAAGACGCCGAGATTGAGCAGGTCGCAATGCAAGAGAACGTCGTCGCTCTCGCGCTCGAGTTCGCCGGCCTTCGCCGAGATCGAAGCTCCGCGCAGGCGCTTGGCGCCGGCAATGTCGTCGACACCCTCGAATTCGATCACGAACTTCTTTCCCTGTCGCCGAAAGGCTCGGACGACGACTTCGCGCTCGCGACCGTCTTCCCACGAAAGATGCAGCGAATGGCCCACGACGAAACGCTGCTCGGGCCAGTCGGTGTGCACTTCGAGCGCCACGGCCCCCTTGCGGCCCCAGGGCGCACAGAGCCAGGCCAGCAAGATCCGCGGTTCCTCCTCCGGGACCGTATTTTCCATCGATGGATCGAGCGCGCTCATCACTCATCCGAACCTAATCGACGATTTCGACTTCGAAGCGTCGGCGGTGCCGTTCGGCCACCACGTCGACCAAGGTGCGAATCGCGCGAATCGTCGTGCCCGACTTGCCGATGACTTGCCCGCGGCATTCGGCCGGCACGTCGATTTCAAAGCGTGTCGCCCGCGGTCCATCGATGGCGCGTACCGAGGCCTTCTCGGGCACCGAGACGACGCCTCGAACGATGCCTTCGAGAAAGTTGCGCAAGCGGCCGTCTCGATTCACGCCGTGCCCGCCTTCTTGATCTGCCCGACCAAGGTCCGGACCGTATCGGAAGGCTGAGCGCCCTTGCCGAGCCACCCGTCGTACTTTTCCAGATCGACCTTGACCGTTTGCGGTGTCGTCTTGGGATCGTAGTGGCCGAGGATGTCCACCATCGGGCCACGAGGGGTTCTTCGCGAATCGCTGACGACGATTCGGAAGAAGGGATGATTGCGGGATCCTTCCCGCCTGAGTCTGATCTTGAGCACGTCGTCTTCTCCGTTCTGCTGTGACACCGCGTAGTCGGTGCTTGTCTGCCGCATTCGGCGTCTATCTGCCGAGCAGGCGTTTCATCTGCGCTGCGGCACCGCCGCGGCCCATCTTTCCCATCTTGCCCATCTTCTTCATCATCTTCTGCATTTCGAGGTATTGCTTGAGCACCCGATTGACTTCGGTCACCGTGGTGCCGGAACCCCGCGCGATACGCTTGCGCCGCGAGCCGTTCAATACGCGATGATCCCAACGCTCGGCTCGGGTCATGGAATTGATGATGGCTTCCATGCGCGCAAATTGCTTCCCATCGACGGCAGCCCCCTCCGGCAGGCGCATGCCGGGAATCATGCCCATGATCTGGTCGAGCGGTCCGAGTTTTCTGACCTGAGAAAGCGTCGTTCGGAAATCTTCGAGCGTGAAACGATTCTTGCGAATCGATTTCGCGAGGCTCTCGGCCTGCTCCTGCTCGAACGCGCCCTCGGCCGCTTCGATCAGGCCGAGCATATCGCCCATGCCCAAGATCCGGCCGGCCATCCGCCCGGAGTCGAAGACTTCCAGCGCGGAAACTTTCTCGCCGATTCCGGCAAAACGCACGGGAACTTCCGTGACGGCGGCCACCGAAAGCGCCGCACCACCGCGGGAGTCACCGTCGAGCTTGGTCAGGATCACGCCGGTCAGCCCGATGCGCTCGTTGAAGGCCTCCGCCGAGCGCACGGCATCCTGCCCCGTCATGGCGTCGGCAACGTAGAGGATCTCGGTCGGCGCGAGCTTGCTCTCGAGTTCCGCAAGCTCATCCATCAGGTCGTCGTCGATATGCAGCCGCCCGGCGGTATCGAGAAGAACGACGTCGAAGCCGCGATCCTTGGCGAATCGTCTCGCCTCTTCGGCTCGGCCGACCGGCGTTCCCCCGCCATCGTGCTCGAAGGCGGCGACACCTGCCTGCTTGGCGACTTGAATCGCCTGCAAGACGGCGGCCGGGCGGGCGAGATCGACCGGAGCGATCAGGGGGTGTCGTCCCTGCTTTTCGAGGTAGCGACCGAGCTTCGCAGCCGTGGTCGTCTTTCCCGAGCCCTGCAGGCCGACCAGCATGTACACCGTCGGCAGCTGCGATGCCGTCTGCAAGGGCGCGCCCGCACGCTCTCCGCCGAGCAAGGCGACCATCTCGTCACGAACGATCTTGACGACTTGCTGTCCGGGCGTGAGACTGCGCAGCACTTCCTCTCCCATCGCCTTTTCACGAATGCGCGCAAGAAAATCCTTGACGATGCGGAAGGAGACATCGGCTTCGAGCAGGGCCAGACGGATCTCGCGGAGCGCGGAATCGAGATCCGCTTCCGTGACCCGGCCACCCGAGCGGATCGAATCGAGGACCCGGCTCAGCCTCGCTGTAAGGGAGTCGAACACACGCTTTCCTTCCCCCCGAAGGGAGTCGATGGAACAGCTGACTTTAGCAGAAGATAGCCTCCCCGCAACGTGGCGCGAAGATTGTTGAATCCCGCCTGCGGGAATTCCGCGCCCCGGCGCCCGCCCGCGGCCCGGGCGCCGGCCGAAATCTTCCCCGCCGCGTGCCGGAGCGCTCCGAGCCGACGGCCGAGGCCCCCGAGACCTCGCATCCGCCCGATTCCGCCGCTTCCGAGCGCCTCTTGGGACGCACTCCTGCCCGCAGCTTCCTTTCTCTTCTCGTCGGCCTAGTCGGCGAGCACCGATCGGGGAATGACCCTCCCGTCGTTCTTGCGCCGGCAGGCGTGATGACGGCGGTCGCGGAATGGCCGTTGCCGTTTCGGGAAATCGTGGTGGCAGGGACGGTCCTTGTGGGGGCAATAGCGAGGAACGAAGTCCTCACGAGGAATGTCTTCGATGCGCACCTTCGGAAAGTTCATATGAGCATTGAGCCCGGAAAAAGCTCAGAGTGCGAGCACGAGCATTCCGGAACGGCAAGGCGTGCCGACCGTTGAGTTTGGAGGGCGTTTTTCGGGGTCGCGGCGAGGGAGGCGTGGCGCAAGAAAACGTGGTGCTCGCCGGCAGGACAGGTGTGTCCGCATGCGGTCATTTTCGCTTTGACATTCTTCGCGCCACGTTGGCTTCGGCGATGCGTCGCTTTGCGCGTTCGTCGTCCGGTTGCAGTGCGAGCACGCGGCGGTAGCAGTCCAGCGCATCGTCCCAGCGGCGAAGCCGGAAGTAGAGAGCGCCGAGATTGTTGCTCGTTTCGGGGTAATGCGGACTCGCCAAGAGCGCTTCGAGCAAAGGCCGTTCGGCCGCCTCCCAGCGCCCCAACATCAGCAGAAAGAGTCCGAGATGGTGACTCCTGCCGGGTGGTGGTTCCGCGCTTTTGATCCAGCGCATCCACCTCGACGGCCGAGACGTATCGATTTGCACCCGAGCGAGCAGGCTGCGACGCTCGCTTTCGGCGACGGGGCGCGGAAAGCGAAAGGGCTGAATATGGCCGTTCGCTCCGTCGACGCGCACGAAGACCGCAGCGACGGCATCGGCATGAACCAATCGCCAGAGCGGATCTTCATGGAGAACCCTAGCCAGCGGCATGGCATGTCGGTGAGCGATCACGGCGTAGTCGAGATCGTAGGACGGCGCGAGGCGCTTCCATCCTTCCGGACGGGAAAGCGCGAGGTAGCGACGAAAGAATTCCTCGCCGCTCACCTCGTTGCGGCCATCGATGAAGATCTTGCGTGAAGGATCACGCCAGATCAGCGTCCCGCCGACATTGAGACTGTTGTAACCTCGCCCCCGTAGATCGTGCGCGGCGATCCAGTCGGCGGTCTCGATGGCCAGAACCTCCTCGGCGATCGCGGTCTCGAATCTCACCGCGCGGCGACCTTCGTCGTAGTAGCCGCCACCGACGACCCGCATCGTCATCAGCATCGCCAATGCCGCCGTGGCCCAAACGAGAAGCGCTCCGAATCGTCTCCGTCGCAGGCTTTGCTTGCGTGCCTTTTTGCCGCCCGCATGGGTCGGAAGGAGCGCGGCGAGTCCGAAAACGATCGCCGGAAATCCCGCCACGACGAAAAGCGGGATATTGCGAACGGCCATGACGGAGAGCGCCCCGAAAACGAGCAGCATCAAGATCTCCCCAAAACGACGACGCCGAATCAGGCCGATCAGAGCGAGCGAGGCGAGCCCAAGCAGAACCTTGTAGCAAAGCAATTGCAGCGT
>JALUUK010000019.1 GCA_027021395.1 Acidobacteriota bacterium | reverse complement strand
GTCGACTCTGATCTTTCCGCCGTGGGCCGCGACGACGTGTGAAACGATCGATAGGCCCAGCCCGCTACCTTTGACATCGTGAACTGCGCCGGTCCCGACCCGGTGGAACCGCTCGAAGATTCTTTTCTGCTCGGCTTTCGATATACCCCGTCCCCGATCGCGCACCGAGATGAGCGCGAAAGAGCCGGCTTTTTCGAGCTTGACCTCGATCCTCTTCTGGTCGTCGGAGTACTTGACGGCATTGTCGATCAAGTTGTGTAAAGCTTGTGTCAAGGCTTCGGGATCGATTCGCACCTTCGGGATTGCCGCCTGCGGTCTTTCATAGGCCAGTTCGAAACCCTTGTGCTCGAGGCGAAGGGACATCGTCTTCAGCGTTGCATCGACGACATCTTCGATGCGGCATGGCTTCATCGAGTAGCTCTTCCTCCCGGAATCGATCTGCGCGAAATCGAGAATGTTGTTGATCAACTGGGTCAACCGTCGACTTTCGGCTTCGATGTACTCTCCATACTCCTGGATCTGCCGCGGATCTTCAACTCGGCGCAGACGCAGAAATTCTCCGAACACTCGTATGGAAGCCAGAGGCGTCCTCAACTCGTGCGAGACGTTGGAAACGAAGTCCGACTTCATCGCCGAAAGGCGCATTTCCCGAGACGCCGTGCGCAGGATCACCATCACCCCGAGCAGAAGAACGAGAGCCACCACTCCGAGCGCCGTCGCATTGAAGCGGAAATTGGCGCTTGCGGCCTCCACCGGTGTGAGGCCTTTGACCTGCAGACCGAGTTGCAGATCCTTGAAGATCCACCCGAAATGGATCGCCGCATCGTCGTGTTGCGATGGATCATACACCCCTATCGTTCGCGCGATCCCCCCGTCCCGATTCCGTAGCGCCAGTGCGTAGCGAACCTCAAACTCGCCCGATTCAACCTGCAGTACCTTGTTGATCGCCCGCGGTAACAAGGTCGTCTGAAAATACTCGGCATCGACGACGAGGCCCGCGACGCCATAGACGAAACCTTTCGAACTGAGAATCGGTCGATAGATGATACGATGCGCCGGATCACGCTCTTTGACGTAGAGGCCTGGTATGGCCGGAAGATCCTGGTGATAGAGCATCGTATAGTCGATGACCGTGGCCCTGACGGCCGACACCATTTGCGAATCGAACGCGGGCGTATTTCGCAGACCTAGGCCGTCGAGGCCATCGATCAGGATCGTTCCCATGGGGTTGGCCGTGGAAAACGACGTCGATGCGTAGAAGGCGACAAAAAGAGCACGCACACCGCGAAGGGCGTCGCGTTGATGCTCGAACTCACGAGAGATCCGCTCTTCCCGACCGTTGTAGAACCACTCCGCCGGCATATCGAGCAGATCCGCCTGCTTCTCGTAGAAGCCGCGAATCTTCTCATCGATGAAGTCGAGATGAGTCTCCAGCGAGCTTTGGTTGGCCTCTTCCGACTTGTGCCTCAGTTCGACGAGCCACTGGAACTGCAGAGCCAGCAACACGACCAATGGGAAAACCACGGTGACGAACCCCAGCAAAAGGGTGTGCTGCTTGATGAATTCCCGAATGACCCGCACCCGTTTCGACCTTGTATGGAGATTCCGAGAATATACAACGGCGAGCAGGCGCGCATTCGCCGACCCTCAACTCGCAGGACTCATGAAGCCGGGCCAACTGCGAAACGGCAAGCATGGATCGGCGGTAGATGCGCGGAAATCCGCTCCCAAGACTCCCCACCGTCCGCGCTATACCAAAGGGATCCGGTCGTCGACCCGAAGATCAAGCCCAGGCCGCTGGAGTCGACATCGAGCGCATGGCGATGGACGATGTCGTAGGCATGACCTTCAGGCAGGCCCCTGCTCAGCACATCGAAGGTGCGCCCCGCGTCGCGCGTACGCAAAACCCGTAACCGGGCTCCGACCGGAATGCGGCATTCTTCCGACTCGACTGGGATCAACCAAGCCGTCTTGGGATCCAGCGGCGACACCGCCACGGTAAAGCCGAAACTCGAGAGGGGGAGGCCGGTGATTTCGTCCCAACTCGCGCCGCCGTCGACTGAACGGAAAACACCATCGTGGTGCTGCACCCAGAAAACGTTGGGGTTGGCGGGGCACTGGACCATGCGATGCGGATCCTGAATCAGTGGATCCTCCCTGCGGCTCGCCGGCATATCACCGGCCCACATCCCCCGCGTACTCACCGCCCAACTCTCTCCGAGGTCTCCGGATTCCCAGATGCCGCCGCGGGACACGGCGACAGCGAGGCGCGAGGAGTCGCGCGGGTCGACGCAAATCGAGTGAATCCCGGGGTGCTCGTAGCCTCGCCCGATCCACTCCAGACGCTCCGATCGGTACCAGAGGGACTCGACGATGCTCCACGAGGCTCCGAAGTCGGCCGAACGGAACAGGGCGCCGGGAATCGTCCCCGCCCAAAGAAGCCCCGGCCGGTCATCGCCACCCCCTTCGAGGCTCCAGATCATCTGCAACGTCCAGGGCACGTCCATGGCCCCCGAACCGGACCGCCAACCGCTTGGTTCGGCGGGGTAGCGGGGACAGGCGATCTTCACCCACCCTCCTTCGCGCGGTCGACGACGCAAAATCCCGACGCCCCCGACCTCGTGCTTCACGGCCGCATAGACGGAGCCATCGCGCCCATCGGGCAAGATCGCCGTCACCAAAACCCCCGGGAAATCGTGCCGATCCAGACGCCAACCCCGCTCCTCGCGCACGAAACGGAAGAGGCCCTTGCGCGTACAAACATGAATCGCATGTGCCATGGCCTTCTCTCGGCTAGGAGCAGCGATCCGCGGATAGCCGAGCCGTGGAACAGTGCTCGCCTCGCTCGAGATTTTTCGAGCATACCAAGAGAGACCCTCTCGCCTCAACGGCCGATCCGGGTAGACTGAAGCATCGAAATGGCGGGCCCGCATCGACGAGCGCCGCTGCTGAGGATTGTACGTGGCTAGAATTCCTGCTGCCTTGACCCTTGCTTTGCTCTTCTTTCCTTGTTCGCTGCTTCCATCGCTAGCCGATGCGCCAAGCGAACGAAGTGGAGCCGTGCACCACGATCTCGAGGTTCGGATCGAGCCTTCTCGACATCGGATCGCAGTGGAGGACCTTCTCTCCTTCGATTTGGCTCTGCTTCCGGATCCGAGAGCTCCGCTCCACTTGAAACTCAACGCAGCGCTGACTCTCGAAGTGCTCGACCGCGGCCTTTTGCTCGAGAAGGTCATTCCCGCCGAGGAAACGCCGCACGCCGGGATCAATGATGCCGGAAGCCCCGAACAAGAGAATGCGATGAGCACGCTCTACCGTCTATCTCCCCCGAAAGAGGGGTGGGGAGAAGGACGGGGCCGGGTGAAGCTGCGCTATAGCGGACACGTCGTCCACGGCTTTTCGGAAGAAGAGCAAGACTATGCGCGCTCGTTCTCTCGTACGGCCGGAACGATCAGCCCGGAGGGCGTATACCTTTCTTCTTCGACCTGGTGGCTGCCTCGTATCGGGGAAGAACTCATCACCTTTCGGATGTCGACCGATCTTCCCGCCGGATGGAAAAGCGTCAGCGAAGGTATGCGAGTTTCGGAAACTCCGCTCGACGGGCGCAACATCGCCATATGGGAATCGGACAAGCCGCTGCAGGAAGTTCATCTCATCGCTGGAAAGTTCACCGAGTTTTCTCGCCGTGCGGGCCATACCGAGGCGATGGCCTTTCTCCTGCAACCCGATGAAGCGTTGGCTTCACGCTACCTCGAGGCCACGGCCACATATCTCGCGATGTACGAAGAATTGCTCGGACCGTATCCCTATGGAAAATTCGCTCTCGTGGAGAATTTCTGGGACACGGGCTATGGAATGGCTTCGTTCACCTTGCTCGGATCAAACGTCATCCGTCTCCCTTTCATTCTGCACTCTTCCTATCCGCACGAGATCTTGCACAACTGGTGGGGAAACTCGGTCTACGTCGACTACGACAAAGGCAATTGGTGCGAGGGCCTCACCGCCTACATGGCGGACCACCTGATTCGTGAAGGCCAGGGCAGAGGCGTATCCTATCGACGCGACACGCTCAAGCGCTATAAGAACTACGTATCCTCAGGCGACGACTTCCCGCTTGCCGATTTCGTTACACGGCACTCGGCTGCAACGGAGGCTGTGGGATACGGAAAGAGCTTGATGCTTTGGCATATGCTGCGGCAGAAAGTCGGCGACGAAGTTTTCATCGATGCATTGCGCGAAGTCATCTCGCGTCACACCTATAAAACCATCACGTTCATGGATATCGCTGCCGTTTTTTCGGAGATCTCAGGGGAAGATCTCATACCCTTTTTTGAGCAGTGGGTCGCTCGGACGGGAGCTCCGTCCTTCGCGCTCGAGGTGACGACCGGCGTCGAGGCGACGGAAATCGTGGTTCGCCAGACACAGGCTTCAGACGTCTACGACATCGATGTTCCGCTTTGGATCTCGTGGCGCGAAGGGGAAGTGGCCGAACGCCTCGTGCTTCGAAGCCGCAGTCGAGAAACCAGAGTGCGACTCGACGGCAACGAGCCTCCGCTTGCGGTCCAACTCGATGCACGCTTCGATCTCTTTCGTCGACCAGAAAGCGCCGAACTG
>JALUUK010000018.1 GCA_027021395.1 Acidobacteriota bacterium | reverse complement strand
GGCCGACAAGAAGAAAAAAGGAAGCTGCGGGTAGGGGTGCGTCCCAAGAAGCGCTCGGAAGCGGCGTGATGGGGCGGATGCGAGGTCTTGGGGGCCTCGGCCGTCGACTCGGCGCGCTCCGGCGCACGGCGGGAGAGATTTCGGCCTAGGCCCGGGCCGCCGCCGGGCGCAGGGGCGCGGAATTCCCGCGGGCGGGATTAACAATCTTCGCGCCACGTTGGGGGTAGTGCTAGCCTGAGGGTGAAGGCGGGCCGTGGAGGTGATGCGGTAGATTGGCGCAGCGATCGATTGCCGGGTATCTGGTCGCTTTCCTTACCGCCAAGCGGGCTCGCCGGAGTTGGAGTCGACGAAAACACCAAGGCGCCGCCCCGCCGGACGAAAAAGGCGGGAAAATGAGGAAGCTACGTCACGATGCCTGCTAGAAATCCCCCGACAGGATTTTCCTCACCTTCGCACGACGAGGAGCGGGAAGTTCTCGATGGTATCGATTTCCTGCGCTTGCCGCGACATGTCGCGATCATCATGGACGGCAACGGGCGTTGGGCGCGGGCACGGCATCTTCCGCGTATCGCCGGGCACCGGGCCGGCATCGCCGCGGTTCGCGACGTGGTCGAGACCTCGGCGCGACTCGGGCTCGAGGTCTTGACGCTCTACGCCTTCTCACGCGAAAACTGGCGGCGTCCCAATGCCGAAGTCAACGCCTTGATGCGCCTGTTGAGAGAGTATCTGGAAAACGAACTCGAAACTCTGCACCAGAAGAATATTCGTTTTCGACCCATCGGACGGGTGGACGAGTTGCCGCCTTCCGTCAAGCGTGCGCTGCACAAGGCCGAGGCGCGCACCGCCGGCAATACGGGGATGGAATTCCTGATCGCTCTGTCCTATTCGGGACGGACGGAAATCGCCGATGCGGCGAGGCAAGTGGCCGAGGATGTCGTCGAAGGGCGTATCCGCCTCGATGAGATCGATGAAGGAGTCGTCGATGCCCGCCTCTACACCGCAGGCTGTGCGGAGCCGGATCTTCTGGTGCGCACCTCCGGTGAATTGCGGGTCAGCAATTTTCTCTTGTGGCAGATCGCCTATGCCGAACTTTGGGTGACGCAGGATCTCTGGCCCGACTTCCGGCGCAAGCAGCTCTATCAGGCGATCGTCGACTATCAAGCGCGTGAGCGCCGTTTCGGCGACATCGACTCTCATACCATCGCCGCGCGCACGAGGTCCCGTCGCCGGACGACCAAGCCGTGAAACGCATTCTCACCGCGATCGTCTTGATCGCCTTGGTCTTCGTTGCCGTGCGTCTCGCGCCGCTTCCCATTTTTTGGATCATGCTCTCGGTCTTGGCTCTGCTTGCCGTCTTCGAAGTGCGGGCGATTCTCTCTGCGATGAATCGTCCCGCCTGGCCGATGCTGTCGAGCGCCGGAACTTTGGCGGTGATGGCGGCTTTCCTTCCTCCGAAGCCATGGCTCGCACCGGTTCTCATCGGTTTTTTCGGAGTCTTGACGGTGCGAACGGTGCTGTCGAGGAAGAGTGCTTCCGAATCCGTCACGCGCCTCGTTTCGACGCTCTTTCTCGCCACCTACCTGGGGCTGACCTTAGGACACGTCGGTGGTCTTCTCACCTCGCAGGCGGGAGAAGCACGCGAACGGGGAGAGGACCTGCTGATTCTGGCGCTCGTTGCCGTCTACGTCGGCGACAGTTGCGCCTATTACGGCGGGCGCGCCTTCGGCCGTCACAAGATGGCCCCGGCGATTTCGCCGAGCAAGACCTGGGAGGGCGCCTTCTTCGGCATCTTGGGCTCGATTCTCGGCGCCGTGAGCGGTTCCTTGATCTTCATGCACGTGCTGCCGTTGCTTCACGCCGTGCTTCTCGGCGTACTTCTCGGCGGTGCGGGGATTTTCGGCGACCTTCTCGAATCCTTGCTCAAACGCGCCGCCGACGTGAAGGATTCGGGAGCACTGCTCCCGGGTCACGGAGGGGTTTTCGACCGGATCGACAGTTTGTTGTTGGCGGCCCCTCTGCTGTACTGGTATCACAGGCTCCTTCTCTGACGATTCGAAAGCCGGTTGTTCCCCTCCTCCCGTTCGTAAGAAAGCGTGGCAAGGGAACCTTGCCGGCCGTATCGCCGATCACGAGGAACGTTGTTGAAAAAGGTAGCCATACTCGGATCGACCGGATCGATCGGTCGCAATACGCTCGACGTCATCCGGCAACATCCGGATGCCTTCGAAGTCGTCGCTCTCGCCGCCGGCCGAGACGTCGAACGTCTGACGGAACAAGTGCGCCGCTGGCGGCCGAAGATCGTTTCGGTGGCGAGCGGTGAAGCGGCTTCCGCTCTCGCCGCACGCCTTCGCCCGGAAGAACGGCCCGCCATCGAAGTGGGAAGCGAGGGGGCGGCGACCGTGGCCGCAGGTGCCGGAGCCGAAGTCGTCGTCGCCGCGATCGTCGGGGCGGCGGGTCTGATTCCAACGTTTGCCGCCGTGCAGGCGGGCTGTCTCGTCGCGCTCGCCAACAAGGAGTCCTTGGTCATTGCCGGCGAGGTGCTGGTCAAAGCCGTGCGGGAATCCGGCGCGCGCATCCTCCCCGTCGACAGTGAGCACAACGCCATCCATCAGTGCTTGCGAGCCGGAAGAGCCGACGAGATCAAACGCCTCCTGCTGACGGCCTCCGGCGGCCCTTTCCGAACGGCGACGCGCCAAGATCTCTTGCATGTCACGCCCAAAGAGGCGCTCGCGCATCCCACCTGGATCATGGGCAAGAAGATCAGCATCGACTCCGCGACATTGATGAACAAGGGCCTCGAAGTGATCGAAGCGACCCATCTCTTCAACGTTCCGGCGCAGATGGTCGACGTCGTCGTTCATCCGCAGAGCATCGTTCATTCGATGGTCGAGTTCATCGATGGTTCTACGATGGCTCAGCTAGGCAGCCACGACATGCGGCACGCCATTCAATACGCCTTGAGCTGGCCGGAACGCCGCCATGCCTCATCGGCTCCGATGAATCTTCTCGACATCGGCCAATTGACTTTCGAGGCCCCGAATACCGAGGTCTTTCGTTGCCTGTCGCTGGCCTATCAAGCCGTCGAATCCGGTGGAGATACTCCGGCTCGGCTCAATGCGGCAAATGAGATCGCCGTGGAAGCTTTCCTGCAAGGGCGCATCGCCTTTCTGGAAATCGCCGAAATCATCGAAGCGACGCTAGCGAACGATCCGGTTCGATCCGTCGCAACCGTCGAGGACATTCTCGAAGGAGATCGCCGGGCCCGCGAAGCGGCAGCGAAACTCATCGCTCGCGGGTGAGCCTCCTTCCGGCTGCTACTCGCCCCGGGCTACTTGCGCCGCGAAAAATCGACATAGACGACATTGTCGGCGATCAAGTCTTCCGGAAGATCTTGAGTCGACCACTCCGGTCCGCGAACGATCGCTTCGGCGACCTCGGCTCCGTACTCTTCGTGTAGCTTGTCGAAGTTGCATCGGAAGCAAAAGCTGTCGGGAAACGCTTGGTCGACGAACCAGAGAACGAAATCGAGAGCGGCCCGCTTTTCGAACCCTTCGACGGCGCGTTCCTCGGCGCGGTAGAGCGGGTTGTTCATCACGTCGGTTTCGACGAGGTCGGTGATGATCTCTCGGAGGCGGTCCTTGGTGTAGGTAAACTCTCGTTCCATTGTTGAGCCTCTCGTTTCTGCGGAAGTGACCGTTTGCCCGAGTATATCCGCTCGAGGCGCCGCGACGAAAGGCTAGCGAACGCTTTGTGTCCGCATGCGGACAGATTCGCCGCACCATCCGCTTCGATCACTTGCAAGTTTCGATGGAACATGCGCTTCACTGTCGGCATGGCGCTTGCTTTTTTGCCTCCGCGTTGGACTCGGGAGTGTGCGTGCAGCGTGCACGCGCAACCTTGGTTCTCTGACCGCCGATAGGCAGGAGGAATGATGAGAAAGCAAGCTGATACGACACAGTGGAAAAACGGCGCGAAACGCGTTCTCCAAGGGCTGATGCTGGCGCTGGTGCTGGTTCTCGGTGCACCCGCGAACCTGATCGCCGCTTCCGACGCGCGAGCGGCGAGCACGACTTCGCAGGCCAAGGTGGACATCAACCGTGCCGGCACGGAAGAACTCGAGTCGCTGCCGCGCATCGGGCCGGCGCTGGCACGCCGCATCATCGACTACCGCAAGCAGCATGGACCGTTCAAGAAAACGGAAGACCTCTTGGCCGTCAAGGGAATCGGTCCCAAGCTCCTGGCCAAGATTCGCGACCGCCTCGTCGTCGGCTCGACGGGCAAGAAGTGATGCACGGCGGCGGCGAGTCCGGGGTGGGATTGATCGATCTGCTGATCGCGCTAGCCGTGCTGGCGCTCCTGCTCGGGCTCGCCGCCGGCGGACTCGGGGCCGGCGTGCGCACGCGCGCTTCGGAAATGGCTGCGCGCCATCTCGCTTTGGAGATCCGCCGAACGTCGCTGGCCGCTGTGCTCGATGGAGCGGACCGCGGACTCATCTTTCCACCGCTCGAATCGGGAGACGAACCGCTCTGTTGGGCGGTCGACGGCGACGGCGACGGCGTTCGCAGGCAGGACATCGAGGATGCCATCGACCCGTGCTCACCGAGTTTTTCCCTCGCTCGAGAGACTCC
>JALUUK010000017.1 GCA_027021395.1 Acidobacteriota bacterium | reverse complement strand
CGATCTGTGGAGGCCGCAAGCAACTCGTAGATAGCGAAGCCGGCCTCATCGAGGCCAATTGCCTGCGCGGTGGCATGGACGTTCTTGATGTCGCGTACGACATCCCCGAGCAGGCGAAGCAGTTCCGCGGCGTCGATGCGAGCCTGTCGCCGGTCCTCAATGATCTGCTCCAGGCGTTCTCGAAGGCTCTGGTAGAAGACCGGGTTCTCCTCAAGCCTCACGTGAATCTCGTGCCGAATCGCGTGCTCCATCTCGCTTGCCCGCGCCTCGTCCGAACCGAGCTTCTGCATCTCCTCCTCGAACTCGGGCGCCAAGATCGACACCGGCTCGAGGAGTTGCTCGACACTGCTGCTAACGATGTGCTCTTCGATGAGAGCCCGAACCTTGGCCCGGCACCCCGTCAGATCGAATCGCGAATCGCGGAACCTCACCCGCGCTGCGTTGCGCACCTTGCCCAACCACTTGAGGTCGGCCATGAACGGGAGCGCAGCAGGGTCAGGCAGCATCATATCCATCGCCTGCGCGAAGCGCCGGAAGGCCAGCTCGAACTCGGCCCGGGCATCCTCAGGCTCCAGAAGGCCAAGACAGCCCTCGACGTCGTCGCGCGCCACGCTGGCGAAGAAGCGCATCACGGTACGGTGGTACGACTCCAGCCGAGGGAGAATCTCGGTCTTGGGCCTCATCGCGCCTTGGACGTCGGAGGGTGAGAAGATGCTGAGCGCCTGCTCGAGATAGAGCGCCACGCCCCAGTAGTCGACGACCAGCACGTAGTCCTTGCCCTCGGCGGTCCGGTTCACGCGGGCGATTGCTTGCAAGAGTGTGTGCTCGCGCAGTGGGGCATCCAGGTACATTACCTGCTCGACGGGGGCGTCGAAGCCCGTGAGAAGCATGTCGCAGACAACAAGGATGGCGAGGGGATCGTCCGGGTCCTTGAACCGTGCGATGAGCTTGCGCTGCTCCTCCTTGGTCGTGCGCCACTTCGCAAGGCGCTCTGGGTCGTTGTGTGTGGACGACATAATCAGCGCCGACTCTGGAGCGCCGAGCCGATCCAGCGTCTCCTTGTAGGTCACAGCAACGTCGCGGCTGCAGGCAACCACCTGGGCCTTGAACCCGTTCGGGTGGATGAACTTCTCGAAGTGCTCGATGAGGTCGAGACAGATAGCTTCCACGCGCCGGTGTGCGCCCGCGATGGCTTCCGGCGTCGCGTAGCGCTGTTTGATCAACTCCCGCTCTTCCTCTGAGTTATCCCTGAAGATTCGCTCAAAGATGGCATCGAGCGACTCGCCTTCCAGACGCTCGGTCGGTTGTCGCATCTCGTAGAAGATGGGAACCGTAGCGCCATCCTGAACCGCCTGCTCGATGGTGTACTTGTGGATGTAGTCGCCAAAAACCTGTAATGTGCTCCGGTCACGCTTGTCGATGGGCGTCCCCGTGAAGCCGAGGAAGCAGGCGTTCGGGAGCGCGCGGCGCATGTTGGCGGCGAGGCTCCGGTACTGGGTCCGGTGGGCCTCGTCCACCATCACGAAGACGTTCTCCGCCGGGTTGAGCACCGGGTGCTTCCCGGTAGCGGCCTCCTGGAATTTCTGCACCGTGGTCATCACCGTCTGGCCGGCGCCCCGCCTGAGCAGCTCGCGCAGGTGGCGCACGTTCTTTGCCTGCACTGGGTTTGGGAAACCGCAGCGCCGGAAGGTGCCCGTGATCTGGTTGTCGAGGTCCTTGCGGTCGGTGACGACCAGGATCGTCGGGTTCGCCGCGATGCCGAGGCGCCGCAGCTTCACCGCCAGGAAGACCATGCTGAGCGACTTGCCCGACCCTTGCGTATGCCACACGATGCCCCCGCGGAGCGCCGGCCGCCTCGCCCTGCGGATGCGATCGATGGCACTATTCACCGCGATGAACTGTGGATAGCGCGCGAGCTTCTTGTGCGTCCGGGCAGCCTCGACCTCGAACACGATGAAGTTCTGGATCAGGTCCAGCAGCGTCGGCTTGTTGAGCAGGCCCCACAGCAGCACGTCCTGGGGCGTCGGGATGCGCCCGAGAGTCGCGCGGAGCTGGTCCAGCGTCAGCGGGTACGGGACTTTCCACTCGCTCCAGTTGCGCGCGGGTGTACCGACGGTGGCGTACTTCGCCGCTTGTCCACAGGTAGCGATGAGGATCTGGGCCGTGTGGAAGAGGCGTGGCGCACCGAGCCCTCGAAACTGATCGTCCGTCTCCTGGTAGCGGAAGATCTGCTCCTTTGCCTTCTCGATCGGATCGTTGATCGTGGGGCTCTTGCACTCCACCACGACGAGCGGGATTCCGTTCACGAAGGCGACGATGTCCGGGACGATGTTCTGCTTCGCCCCCCTGACCCTATACTGCCGCGTGAAGATGAACTCGTTCTTCGAGGGATCGTCGAAGTCGATGAAGCGGACGGTCTGGCCACGCTTGCCCTTGCCCAGATCCTGCTCGAGGGAGATGTTGTGGACCAGTGCTGTGTGGACCTGCTCGTTCGCCTCGATGAGGCCGGAAGCGGATGCATGTGTGATGTAGCGGACAGCCTTTTTGACATTGTCCTCACTGATCCAGGGGTTGAGCCGACGCAGCGCTGCCTCCAGCCGGCTGGTGAGTACCGGTTCCGCGATGCTCTCGCGCTCCGCCTCCAATTCCTCAGCCGAGACGAAGTTGTAGCCCAGATTTCGGAGCAGGACATCCGCGGGCTCCTCGGCGAGGTGCACCTCATCCCATTTGAAGTCAGCGGCCATTCGTCGTCCCAATCGTGCATCCGCCTCCATCAATGGCGGAGAGGTGAATAGCTCCGTCCGCCCTTGTGGTCAGCACGTACCGAGTGCCTGACCCGCCATCCCAAGGAATGCCGCGAGCGTGTTTTGCGTAGAGCTGTTTCTGTGTGTCGTGGACAATCTCCTTGTCCGAGATGATCACGATGCCCGGATTGCAGTAGTCGAACACCTGTTCACAGTAGCCACTTAGGCGTCCATGGTGAGAAGCGACAAAAACGTTCGTCCTCTTCAGGTGTGACTGAAACTCCGGATTACGAAGGAGTGCCTCCCATCCGTCCTTCTCGAGGTCTCCAGGAAAGACAATACCAACGCCATCGTAGTGAACGAAGGAAACTGTGCTCAAGTTGTTCGTGTCCGTGAACGAGGGATAGTGGTTGTGGAAGACCTTGAACTCGATGTTCGGAAAGGCCGGGGGAACGGTTACAGGATGCACATAGGTCTCGTGCAGGTGAAGTGCCACCCGCATTGCCTCCGTCAGCGGACCGGATTCTTCCTTGATCCGCCTCAGATCTCCGACTGAAACGCTTTTGTTGCGGACCAATGTCCGAATGTGGATTCCGGCAAGGAGGCCGGGCAAATCACTGACATGATCCTGGTCGAAGTTCTGGATCACAAATCGATCGATCGAAGAGATTCCGCGCATAGGAAGGTACGTGGAAGGCCTAAACCCTGTCCGTTCATTGTGGCCGCAGTCAAACATCATGGTATTGCCGTTGTCGGCCACCAGGAGCGCACAGAATCCGTGCGAGACATCGAAGATCGTAAGTTCCATCTGTTTCCTGCTACTTTTTTCGACGAGGATACTCGTCGCCCTTCTCGCGATTGGCCTTCCAGTGGAGTGGCTGGATGTTCTGCTTCGCGTCGGTCCCACCCTTTGCCTTTGGCTTCTTGTGGTCCAGCTCCCAACCGTACTCGCCTTGTGTGCCATACGACCCTTTGCGGATCTTGTTACCCTCGGCGTCCCTCCGCCAGGTATCCGGGTTCTTGCCACGGATCGGCTTTGCCTTCTCCCAGGCAGATTCGATGTCTTTCTTGCTAGGCATGATTCACCTCCTCTGAGACTGGTGGTTTATCAAGATGATGCTGGAGCACGTTTCCAGCTCCCCCAACACGGATTCTTCCGCTGAGCAGGGCCTGTGCGAGGCCGCGCTTTGCGGTGCGGAGCTGTTCGAGGTAACGCCGCTCAGCGAGGATACGCTCGTCGAATGCCATACCGATGGCCGCTATCGCCTTCTGCTCCTCAAGGGGTGGTAGCAGGATCTTCAACTTCTTGAACACCGGCATGTATATGTCGGGCAGCACGCTACCCGCCTGGAGACGCCGCCATTCGCGCTTCATGTGCCGAAATACCTGGACGAGATAGTCGGGATCGAGGGTCGGACCACAAATCCAGTTGGCAAAGTGCTGGCTCGTTGCCATCTCTTTGCCTATCTTCGAGCACAGGCCGACCGAGGCTGTACGGAGCAACACAACGGTGTTCTTCGGCAGCAAACGGGCCGATGAGTTCTTGATCCCAAGTGGCCCGGTGGTCTCGACGGTCTCAGAGATGACGAGCTGCTTCAACCCCTCCGTGTCCTGGAGCGAGATCCACGGGATGTCGCCTTCCCAGTACTCGGGATGATTCCGGCTCGGCGTGTGTCCGCTTTCCAGCCTGGCAACGTCGGCCAGTGTCACGAGCTGCCAGTGCTTGGGCATGCGCTCGATGTCGGGCGCCACGCGACCAATGCGCCAAGGTTCTGGCAGCGGCGCGAGCTTCGTACGATGCGCTGGATGGCCTTGGGTCAGAAGCTCGCGCATCACTTGCTGCTTCGTGAGCCGAAGCTGCTCGATATATGCTGCGGTCTTGTGAATCGTCTC
>JALUUK010000016.1 GCA_027021395.1 Acidobacteriota bacterium | reverse complement strand
CCTGCTCGACGTCGACGGAGCGATCCGTGCGTATTCGGCGGCACCCGAAAAGATCAAACGCGATGCGGTCGATCTTCGGCCCATCCATACCTTCCTCTCCCGAGCGGAGAACTTTCCCATTCGCGGAGACGACCCCCGCCATTCGCGCCGACGGAAAACGTTTTCCGCCACGCGACTCGAAGGTGAATCCGGCCCGGCGGGCTATCTCTACGTCGTCCTGGCAGGAGAAGAATTCGATTCTGCGGCTCAGATGGTACAGGGAAGCTACATCCTCCGGCTGAGCTTGGGCATCGGGTCGGCGGGGATCGTTCTCGGTGCAGTGATCGGACTGATCGTCTTCTCGCGGATGACGCGTCCGTTGTCGAAGCTGACTGCGGCATTGGACTCGTTCCGTGCTTCGGACTTCCGGGAACCGCTGATGGAAGTCGGTCGCTCGGAGGAATCCTCCGATGACGAGATCGAGCGGCTGCGCGCAACCGTGGAGCGAATGGCCGAACGCATCGTGAGACAAGTTCAGCGACTCGAGCAGACCGACGCGCTACGCCGCGAACTCGTAGCCAATGTTTCCCACGATCTCCGCACACCGCTCGCTGCGCTTCAAGGCTTTCTCGAGACCCTTTCTCTCAAGCAAGAGAGTCTGAGTCCATCGCAGCGCATGGAGTATCTGGAGGCGGCGCGGCGGCACGGGGCTCGACTCAATTCATTGATCGATGAACTCTTCGAGTTGGCGCGCCTTGAAGCGCGACAGGAAGAACCTGCTCGTGAGCCGTTTTCGATCGTCGATCTAGCCTTCGATGTCGTTCAGAAATACAAGATGGCTGCGACGGAGAAAGGCATCGTGCTCGATGTCGTTTCCCCAAGGAATCTCCCGCTGGTCTCGGCTGAAATCTCCATGATCGAGCGGGTCTTCGAGAACTTGTTGAGCAACGCCATGCAGCATACCCCCGCAGGCGGGAAGATCCTCTTGCGGCTCGAACGAGAGCAGAATCGACTCTTGGTGGTCATCGCCGATACGGGCCGCGGCATTCCAAGAGAAGATCTTCCGCATGTCTTCGATCGCTACTACAGAGCCGAATCGTCCGATGCATCCGCGAGCGAAGGAAGCGGACTGGGTTTGGCGATCGTTCGAAAGATACTCCAGCTTCACGGGGCGACCATCGAGGCACGCTCCACCGTCAATGTTGGGACGGAGTTTCGCTTCCTCTTGGACCTCGCTCGTTCGTGAGTCTGAATGCGCGTGATACTCTTGTGAAGATTTCGTGAACTGTTTGTGAGTTCTCCTCGTCATCATCGACTTCACGTTTGACGGCAGTCCCCAACAACGCCCAATCGGGTAAGAGGAGAATTCAGATGAACCGCATGACAACCACACCGATCATCGCCACGTTCTGCTTGCTGATCTTTGTTGCAGGAAGCACAGCCCTTGCCGAGGGCGACAACCTCCGAAAGTATGAGATCACACTGACCAACCTGACCAAGTCTCAGATCTTCAGTCCGCCGCTGGTGGTCGTCCATTCGCCGTCGACCTCGCTTTTCGAAGTCGGTCAGCCTTCATCGGAAGAACTGGCCATGATGGCGGAAGACGGGAGCAACGAGGCTCTCTATCAGATGCTGATGGATGCCGACGGTGTCTCGGGCCTTGCGCGAGCTGACGGCGTTCTGCTCCCCGGCCACTCGCTGACGCTGAAAGTCGAAGCCTCGAGCGATGGACGAGGCGTGATCCACGCCGTCGGCATGCTGGTCACGACCAACGACGGCTTTTTCAGCGTGGCCATGCCGGAGATCCCACGCCTCGTGCTTCTCGGCGCCGGCGGCGAACCGGTGCGCCATGCCCGCGGTGACGCCTATGACGCGGGCTCCGAGGCGAACAACGAATCCTGTGCCTACATTCCGGGACCGCCCTGCGGATCGGGCGGCGCACGCCAACCCGAGGGCGCAGAAGGCTTCGTTCACCTGCACAACGGGATCCACGGCCATGGCGACATCAGCCCGGCAACGTATGACTGGCGCTCTGCGGTGGTGTCGATGACGGTGCGCTCCACTCGCTGATGCCTGCTCCCGTCCACGGGCCTCCGATCTACGGTCGGAGTTCTCGTGGGCGGGCACAGTGACCGCCTGCCCCGAAGGCTTGCCTCATGCGGAATGAAAGAGATGGGGTAAGATTCGGCGATGCGAGCGACCGCTTCGCCGATGGGGGCATGAATGCTGATTCGATCCGTCATGACGAAAAAGGTCGTCACCGTGGAAATGGACGACTCGCTTCTCGAGGTTCAGCGCATTTTCGCCAACGTGCGCTTTCATCACCTTCTCGTCATCGAAAATGACAGGCTCGTCGGTATCATCTCCGACAGAGACCTCTTCAAGGCGCTTTCCCCTTTTGTCGGCACGCTTGCAGAACTACCGCGTGATGCGACAGTGCTCAAGCGCAAAGCGCATCAGATCATGAGCAGGAATCCGGTCGGTGTATCGGCGACGGATACCGTGGATCAAGGCGTCGCTCTGCTCTTCGAGCACGGTCTGTCTTGCCTGCCGGTGGTCTCCGAAGATGGCAAGGTTGAAGGAATCGTCACTTGGCAGGATCTCCTGCGAGCCTACTACGAAGGTCATCGACGAGGAGAGACGGCATGAATCGTGTCCGTGGAGAAAACGGCCGCCCCAATCCGCATCCGGAATCCGTCATGGGCAAGCTCAAGCGAAAAACCCGCGAAACCCGCATCGCCGTCGTGGGCGCGAGCAACGACCCGGAAAAATACGGGAATATCATCGTCAAGAATCTGCTGGGCAAGGGCTATGCGGTGCTGCCGGTCAATCCGCGCGAAACGATGATCGCCGGAGTCCAAGCCTATGAGAAATTGGCCGATATCGACGGACCCATCGACATCGTGAACATCGTCACTCCCCCGCAGGTCACCCGAGGTATCTTGGACGAGGTCGCCGAACTCGGAGTCGAGAGCGTCTGGCTGCAGGACGGTTCCTTCGATGAGAGCATTCTCGACAGCCTCGCCGATGCACCGTTCGAGGCGGTCTATGACGCCTGCATCATGGTGGTCTCTAGCCACTAACTTCGACTCGCTCCCACCTTAGGCCCCGGCCCGGACGGCCTGCGAGAAAAACGACCGCCCGCGGATGCGGCGGCCGAGAATCGCTGTGTCCATCTTGTGTCCGTCAGCCGACTTTCGCGATAAGATGAGAGGGTCTTGGGGGCTGCAGGGGCGACAGCCCCGTTTTCGGCCGGCCCTTTTTCCGAACGGAGAAGATCATGTCCGAGATGGCGAAGCTGATAGTCCGCGAAAGGGAATACGAGCTACCTCTGATCGAGGGCACCGAAGGCGAATTGGCCGTGGATATCCGCAAGTTGCGCGACCAGACCGGCTTGATCACCCTCGACAACGGCTATGCCAGCACCGGTTCTTGCGAGAGCAAGATCTGCTTCATCGACGGCGAAAAAGGGATTCTTCGCTACCGCGGGATCCCCATCGAGCAGCTTTGCGAGCATTCGACCTTCACCGAGACGGCGTACCTGACGATCTACGGCGAACTGCCGAATGAGCAGCAGTTCGAGGCATGGCGGGAGGAGCTGCGCTATCACACCCTGCTGCATGAGGATCTGCAGCATATCTACGACATGTTCCCCACCGGAGCGCATCCGATGGCCGTGTGTTCGGCTGTCGTCTGCTGCCTGAGCGCCTTCTATCCCCGCAAAGAAACCGAAAGCCCCGAGATCTCCATTCGGCGGCTGCTGGCCAAGATCCCCACCATCGCCGCATGGACATACAAGAAATCCAAGGGTCAGCCGCTCGTCTATCCCCGGAACGACCTAAGCTACGCCGCCAACTTCCTGAACATGATGTTCCGGCTTCCGACCGAAGACTACGAAATCGATCCCGTGGCGGTCCGTGCCATGGATCAGATCTTGATCATGCACGCCGAGCACGAGCAGAACTGCTCGACCTCGACCGTACGCATGGTCTCATCCTCTCTCGCCAATCTCTTCGCTTCCGTGGCCTCGGGCATCAGCGCTCTTTGGGGACCTCTTCATGGCGGAGCGAATCAGCGTGTCGTTCAGATGCTCGCAGAGATTCACGAAGACGGTGGTGATGTCTCGAAGTTCATCGCTCGCGCCAAGGACAAGGACTCCGGTTACCGCCTGATGGGGTTCGGGCATCGTGTCTACAAGAACTACGATCCGCGTGCGCGCATCCTCAAGGGCATCAGCGATGAGGTCCTGACCAAGCTCGGTGTGAATGACCCCCTCTTCGACATCGCCAAGCAGCTCGAGGAAGTGGCCCTCTCGGACGAGTTCTTCATCGAGCGCAAGCTCTACCCGAACGTCGACTTCTACAGCGGGTTGATCCTGCGCGCACTGGGCATTCCGACGGAGATGTTCACGGTGATGTTCGCCATCGGCCGCTTGCCGGGCTGGATCGCTCATTGGAAGGAGCGAAATGAAGCCCCCGATGCCCGCATCTATCGACCGCGTCAGGTCTATCAAGGATATACGAAGCGCGACTACGTTCCGATGAGCGAGCGAAGCTGAGTCCGTCCGGCCCTGAACGGGCCGCGGCGTGAGAGTTTCGGCTGATGGCGCGACAACCGGCTCTGGAACCCATTTTCCGCCCGGCGCTGGCGGCGGCCGCCTCGGAATTGAACGATGCGACCGTTTCCGAAGCCTGCGATCGCTTCTTC
>JALUUK010000015.1 GCA_027021395.1 Acidobacteriota bacterium | reverse complement strand
TGCCGCGGGTCCCAGCCCGGTGGAGTTCGATCATCTGCAGAGACGAAGAGCGCATCCGCAATCTCTTCCGGAGTCGCTTCGGGCTTGGATTCGATCATCAAGGCGACGATTCCGCCCACGTGGGCGGCGGCGGCGGAAGTTCCGGCAAACGGCCCATAGCCCCCACCGATTTGCGTCGAGCCCGTACCATCACCGTAGGCGGAGAGATCGGGCTTGAGCAAACCGTTCGTCACGCCCTGCAGGTATGGATAGTCCTGGTACTCCGGCGGCATCGAATGGGGATAGCTCGGATCGCGCTCGGCCTGAATATCGGTCCACTCCGAAGGTCCGCGCGCGCTCGAAGGCACGATCTGGTCGAGTTGCACCGACATATTGGCCACGGCGATCACCGAAGAAACACCGGCCTTGGGATCTTGCTCGCCATGCAAAGCCGGGGGCGGCGAGTTGGCGGGAGCATTGACGTTGTATGGCACAGGATTGGGGCCGGTCTGGTTCCCGGTATTTCCGGCAGAGTTCACATGCACGATACCTGCGGACAATTCGGTATCGTTCACCTGCCTCCAAGCCGCGTAGTCCGGCCGCGGTATGTTGTTCCAGGGAATCGATACGCCCTGTAGCACAACGTCGGCTCCGTTGTCGATGGCGTATTGGATCGCATCCCAGATCGAGCTTTGCGTCGTCCCGCGGCGGAGAATCATCAAGCGTGCGTCCGGTGCAGCGCCGGTCTGATTCCCGGAGGTTCCGTCACCAACGGCCAAACCCGCCATCTTCGTACCGTGTCCATTGGTGTCTTGAGGATCCGGGTCGTTTTCGAGAAAGTCCCAACCGCGAAGATCGTCGACATAGCCGTTGCCGTCGTTGTCGGTGCCGTCACCGGAAACTTCGTCGACGTTCTCCCAGATATGATCGCTCAAGTCGGGGTGATTCCAATCCACTCCCGTATCGATGAGTGCGATGACGACGGATTTCCCCGTGTAGCCCTGCGCCCAAACGTCGTCGACGTTCATCAGTTTCAACGCTTCGGACACCTGTGCGTTGGGATTCGGTCCTGCGGTATCGCCGTCGAGCTGTTCCTCCGGCAGCAACGGATCGATGTTGATCAGGCGGACACCGTCGAAATCGGCGATCTTCATCGCCCATGCCGCGGTGACGTCGACGCGCACGGCATCGACGATCCACAGCGGCCGAATATTCGCCGCGAACCCTTCCTTGCCGGCCTCCGCCAATGCGGCAAGAACAGGCTCCGCAGCCTCTGCAAATGCCGCCTTCCGTTGAAGAAGCCGCTCGTTCGATGCCGCAAGAACCGTTGCGGTCACCGGCACCTTCAGCTTGATGACGACCGGATGTAGCACCTCCGGCGCCGAAGCCGCAAAAACATCCAGTAGCTGCGGATTGACCGGTCCCGAACCGGGAGAATCGGTCACTCCACCCGGGAATGTGATCAGCAGGAGGGCGAGGCACAGTCCAAGCACCCGGCCATGATGTCGACGCACCGCTAAGATCCTCCCGATTTTGGGCAAACATAACACGGACACCGTGTCGCGAGGCGGCAGCATCGGGAAAGTACGGGGCTTTCCCCCAGACTTCAAGCGCAAAGTGCGGATCTACGCGCTCCCCGCGATCTAGATCCTCTCTGCACTTTCGCCTTCGCACCGGCTCCGGATCATTGGCGACAATACCGGACAAATGCGATCGAGATTGAAGTCCTCTCAGTTTGCCGCACCGCCGGGAACCAGCGAAATCGGGTCGATTCCCGCTCGGCGCAAAGCCTGCTCCCACACCATCGCGCCCGGGCCGACGTCGAAAACGAGTTCTTCGTCCGCGGGCAGCGGAATCCAAGCTCCCGCGTCGAGTTCATCCTCGAGTTGGCCGGGACCCCAGCCGGCGTAGCCGGCGAAACAACGAAACCTCTGTGCACCGCTGACGGCGAGCATAGCGAGCCCTTCGCGCGCCGTGACGAGGCGAATTCCCGGAGCTACGTCGATCTCCTCTTCCGACGCGGAAACGAAAAGACGCTCCTCGCCATGCAATACCATCAAGTGCCGTTCGCTTTCGACCGGGCCGCCGACCATGATCTGCTCGCCGGCCGCGCCTTTGTAGTCGATGCCCTGGTCCTTGCAGAGTTCAGCGACGCTGAGATCGCCCGGCCGATTGATCACCAGCCCAAACGCCCCCTTGTCGTTGCTGCGAAGGATCAAGACCACGGCCCGACGAAAGTTCGGATCGGAAAGCTGCGGCATGGCCACGACCATCCCGGGCGCCAGATTCGAATCGATTTGCCCGGAGCCTGCCTTTCGTAACTGCTTGTCACCGTTCATCAAGCGATTTTCCCCTGTTTCGTCCGCATCCATCCCATTATCCGCCTTTGTACGTCGATGCAAAGACGGAATCCATAGAAGATGCCCGCAACGCCGAAGATCCAAGAATACGAATGCCGGCGGGGCAAGCCAAACCGGATCTTGCCAAAGCCGCCACACTTTGAAGCCTGCGCGGTAGAGGAAGACGCTGACTCGCTACCGAATCTCCCTTTGCGGCTTCCCGCGCGACGCATGGTCCCGGTCAGCGGCGCACCTCTCCGAAAGGAAACGACGGTCCCGCCAAGCCGCGAATACGGGATCGACGGCGGGCCGTCGCCCGGTCTTTTCACCACACAGGTCGTTCGAGGCGGAAGGAAGCCGGTTTGCCGGAAACGGCCCGAACCGCTAACCTGGGCGCGCGTTCACGGTCTGAAATCGGCTGTTTTGAACGAAGGTGGGGGCCATCCGACCGCGGCGTCGTCCGATCGACATCGGTTCCGATCTCGCCTCGACTAAACCCTGCGGCCCTTTGAACCGGCCGCATTTCCTTGTGGAGAAACTTCCCATGAGTGCTAGAAACCGCCTCGTTCTGACCGCCCTTGCTTGGCTCGTAAGCTTCCCCGTGGGGGCCGCCGACGATCCTTCCGAAACTCTGGCCACGCTCAACGGCCAGGCCATCACGCGAGCGGATGTGATGGAGGTTACCGGCAGCCAGCTCCGAGAACTGGAACAGCAGGAATACAACTTGTTGAAGCAGGGCGTCGAGAGCATCGCCAATCGCCGTCTGGTGGAAGCCGCCGCCAAGGCCGCGGGCAAGACCCTAGACGAATACATCGCGAGCGAAATCGACGCCAAGGTTCCCGCGCCGACGGAAGAGGAAGTGCAGGCCTTCTATGAGCGCTACAAGAATCATCAGAATCTGCGCGGCAAATCGCTGGAAGAAGTCCGAGGAATGATCGTCGACAACATCAGCGGCAACAAGAAGCAGGAACTGATCAATGGGATGCTCGGCCGCCTTCGTTCTGGTGCCAAGCTCAATATCCTGCTCGATCCACCGCGTATCGAGGTCGGTACGGGCGAGAACAACCCTTCGTGGGGCCCGAAGGATGCCAAGGTCACGATCGTCGAGTTTTCCGACTTCCAGTGCAGCTTCTGCCGGCGCGTGGAAAGCACGCTGGAAAAGGTCAAGGAGGTCTACGGCGACAGGGTCCGGTTCGTGTTCCGAGACTTCCCCCTCTCGTTCCATCCCCAAGCGCAGAAAGCTGCCGAAGCCGGCGGATGCGCCCATGATCAGGGGAAATTCTGGCAGCTCTCCAAACTTCTTTTCGAAAACCAGCAAGCGCTTTCCGTCGGTGACATCAAGAACTACGCGAGCCAAGCCGGCCTCGATGTCGCACGTTTTTCTCAATGCCTAGATTCCGACAAATACCGCGAGGAAGTGCTCGCAGATATGAGGGCGGGACAAGCCGTGGGCGTGACCGGCACTCCGGCCTTCTTCATCAATGGCCGAATGCTCTCCGGGGCCGCCTCCTTCGAACAATTCGCCGAGATCATCGACGACGAAATCGGGCGTACCGGCAGCGCGTCGGCGGAGTAGCGGCGAGCGAGCCGACCCTCGCAGCGGGGCCGTGCTTCGGGGTATGATGCCGCTCTGCCGAGCCGCTACGGCGGCAGCGCAGCGCGACAAGCACAAGAGCCAACTCACTCAGAGAAAAGAAGTTACTCCCGCAGCCCCAAGAGTCGGCGGTGGAGTGGGTGGGTTCGCACCTGCGCCTTTTGGTCTTCATTGCGTCCGTGCTCGCCGCTAGCTAGAAGGACGTCGGCTCCGAGCCGGCGTTTGAGCCGAGGCGCCCGGCGACTTCGATCCGTCTCGCCGGGACGCCGCAACGGAGCGACACAGCTCAAGGGAGTTTTCATGCCGCTCAAGGAAATAGGTCGATTTACTATTCAGCATCTTTCGATCCTCAACGAGAAGGGTGTCGTCGACAAGAAGCTCGAACCGGACCTAGGAGAAGAGGAACTGCTTCACCTCTATTCCTCGATGGTTCTAGCGCGCGAAGCCGATCAGCGCATGTTGCGCCTGCAACGCCAAGGGCGCCTAGGGACCTTCAGCCCCTGCACGGGGCAGGAGGCCGGAGCGTGCGGCCCGGCGCTCGCCATGGCTCAACAGGATTACTTGATCCCCTCTTTTCGCGAACTCGGAGCCCTGCTCATGCGCGGCGTCCCTTTGCATCGCGTTCTGCTCTTCTGGGGAGGGTATGAAGAAGGAAACGTCTTCAGTGGAGCCGAGAACACGCTGCCGATGTACGTGATCGTCGGCTCTCAGGTCGCGCACGCCGTGGGCATGGCCTACGGACTTCGCTACCAAGGCAAGAAGGAGTCGACCGTCGTCTCTTTCTTTGG
>JALUUK010000014.1 GCA_027021395.1 Acidobacteriota bacterium | reverse complement strand
CATCCCCGCAGCGGCGACTCGCGAGTCTGTCCGGTGAACGTCATCAGGGATGATCTAGGCGGGGGTAGGTGATGCGATGAGGCAACGAAAAGCTCTTGGATCGGCGTTGGTGTTTTGTGTGCTGTTGGTCATTTTCGCTGCGGCTTGCAGCAGACAGCCGGCTCGCGCCGTTTTGATGCAGCGGGTCGTCGCGATCGATATTGCGTCGGCGCAGAGTACCTATGCACGAGAAAAGGACGGCTGGTTTCACGTCACCGAAGAGCGCACGGAGATGTCGATGGTCGTGTTGGATGCACTTCCCGGCGCGGAAGGGAGAAAGGTTCCCGACGTGGACTTCGTCGACTCGGTAACGGAGACGAGCACCGAAGTGCCGGATCGCAGCATCGGCGAATTCGACAAGATGCGCGTGCTGAAAGAAGACGGCAAAGTCTTCTTGGAATCCAAGGTTCGTACGGCCGTGGCGGGAGGAGAAATGGCGGACTTCGGAGTTCGGGCCGAGATCGAGTTTACGAGCGGAGATTGGTTCGACTACGAGGCTGGAACACCGGTGGAGTTTCGTTACACCGACTCCGGATTGGAGCATGCCAAGCGGGCCTTCGGCGAGCAACTCGAAAAAGTGCTGAGCCCGATGTTGCGTACCGTCCTTCTAGAAGATTTGAAGGCATGGAAGGCGAGGGAAGAGATCACCATTTCCGATGCGGACCTCGGCCGGCTGGCCTATGTCGAGACGGAAATCGACTTTCCTCGATTCGCGAATACCGTCTACACTTACGAAGATGACGAGATTTCTTATGCGGAAAAGGATTCCGCTCGGATTCAGGCGATCTTCGGCATTGGAGTGAGTGCCGAGGATTTCAAGTCGACGGCACCGGCAGCGCGAAGGGCGAAACGACAGACGGTAGGGCTGCGAGTCAGCGGGGTGCGGAATTGAAAAAGAGAATCGCGTCGGGGTCGACTTCGCGGATGGTGGAGACCTTCTCGCGCGGGACGAGCGTCCATCCCTCGGGTGAGGCCGCCGAGGGCGTGAGGTTGGGGATTTCGCAGATCGCAAATTCGCCGCGTTCGAGTTTCTTCGAGGCATCGTCGGAGACTTCGAGAAAGAGGATCTTCTTCCCGTCACGGGCGACGAAATGAAAGCGTCGTCTTCCGCGCCAGGGCTTCGAGGCGAAAAAGGGTTGGAGAATTTGCCGCAGGCGGTTTCTCTCTTCGGCGATCTCCTCTTCGCTGCGATCGCGGGCCGCGCGTTGACGGTCCGCGCGACGCCGGGCTTCTTCTCGCGCGCGGCGTGCGTCGACGGCGAGGTCGCGTTCTCGGGAGACGCCCGCCTTGCCGAGTTTCTTTCGTCTCGATGTCTCCGAGTGGGCGAGTTTCTTGGCGCGGGCTTCGGAGATCAGGCCCGATTTCAGCAACTGATCTTTCAGATCCCCCATCGTCAGGCAACCGAGACGTCCGGACAGAGGTAGACGTCTTGGATGGCGTGCAGCAATTCGACACCCTCGGCTAGGGGTTTTTGGAAGGCTTTGCGTCCGGAGATCAGACCCATGCCGCCCGCGCGCTTGTTGATCACCGCGGTGCGCACCGCTTGCTGCAGATCGTTCTCGCCGGAAGCTCCACCGGAATTGATCAGGCCGATGCGACCCATGTAGCAGTTGGCCACCTGATAGCGGCAGAGATCGATGGGGTTGTCGGTCGTGAGCTCTTCATAGACCTTGGGGTGCGTCTTGCCGAAAGACAAAGCCGTGAAGCCTCCGTTGTTTTCGGGAAGCTTCTGCTTGATGATATCGGCTTCGAGAGTGACGCCGAGGTGGTTGGCTTGCCCCGTCAGATCGGCGGCCGCGTGGTAGTCCGTATCGGTCTTGAAGGCCGGATTGCGCAGATAACACCAGAGGATCGTCATCAACCCCATCGCATGCGCGGCCTGAAAGGCTTCGGAGATTTCGCGGAGTTGGCGGCCCGACTCTTTCGATCCCCAGTAGATCGTTGCGCCGACGCCGATGGCTCCGAGGTCGGCCGCTTGCCGCACGGAGGCAAAGAGCACTTGGTCGAAAGTCGTCGGATAGGTCAGAAGCTCATTGTGGTTGATCTTGACGATGAAGGGGATCTTGTGAGCATAGCGCCGAGCCACGATGCCCAACACGCCGAGAGTCGAAGCCACGGCATTGCATCCGCCTTCGATGGCAAGCTTGACGATGCGCTCGGGATCGAAGTAGTCCGGGTTCGGGGCGAAGGACGCTCCGGCCGAATGTTCGATCCCTTGGTCGACTGGAAGAATCGAAACATAGCCCGTGTCCGCGAGACGCCCGCTGCCGAAAAGAGTTTGCAAGGAGCGTAGGACCTGAATCGAGCGATCGCTGTCGACGAAAACACGATCGACGAAATCGGTGCCCGGAAGCGTTAGTCGGTCGGCTGATAGGGTTTCGCAACGATGGTCGAGAAGGGACGCGTCATGGCCGAGAAGTCCGCGAATCTTGTCGATGGATGCGCTCATTTGGGATCTCCTGTCGCGTCGGTCATCTTACCGATAGGCGCGCTTTGATGCCCACTGATTTCTTTTCTGTGATCGAAACGAGAAAAAGCGCGAAAGTTGATGGCCTAGGCATGCCGATGCGCGTATCTGTTGAACATAGTGAACCTTAGGGTGTGCGCCTCTCCGGTCCTCGGGGTGTCTGGGGTGCGCGCTTCCGGGGGAGGAAACGTGAGACCAACGTCACGGCAAGAGGAATCCGCGTCTACGGTACCGCTTGGTGAAGGTGTCGGCTGCGATGCCTTCGCTTGCGAGGACGGCGCATGCACTCATCAGGGGTCCGCGGCAGAGGGGGAAAGAGCTTCAGAAGGGACTCCGTCGGGCGGAATTCCTCGGACGGATATCGCCGCTCTGCGCTTGAAGCATGTCGCCCGCAAGTATGGTGGAGACGACTTGATGGAGTTGTCGGACCGGCCGCCGGTTCTCCTCTGGCTCTACGGATCGGCGCTGATCGAGGCCACCGTCTGTCGATCGGGAGCCGTTCAACTTCGAGCTCATCTCGTCTTCGATCCGACGCAGCCTGCCGCAGTGAGCGATGCGATTCGTCGCGAAGAGCGTCACCTATCCTTGGGGCGCTTGATCGTGGACTCCGAGGGAGATCTTGCTCTCGTTCATGCCGTGGCATTGGAGCGTCAAGCCTTGAAGCTCGATGAAGAAGTCGCCGAAATATGCCGGCAGGCCAACCGCCTCGACGATCTGCTTCGGCAGAGGGTGGGCGGAACGCGCTCGCTCGATCGCCTACAGAGCGAATGCGCCGCGCTCTTCCTTTCCTCGTTCCCCATTTCCGATTCCTCCCCCAAAGCCTAGGACTCCGCGCAGCAGAAAACGACAGGCAGCGGTTCGCGGCCATTCTCTTTTTCCGGCTTGGCGCGCCTTTCTTTCGTTTGCGGGATACATACAGCCGAGCGGAGCAGGGCGGCGCGCGCCAAGGTGCCGAGGTCGTTGGGAGAAAGATCCAACGTCGACCTCGCGTGATCACGGCGAGAGCGGTTTTCGATCAGTCTTCGGTGGGAAGCGAAGTGCGAGCGTCGAGAACGACGTGCAGATCTTCATTGCTCGGTTTGTCGGCGTCGCGAACGACACGAATCCGGACGCCCCGCTCCTCTGGCTCGAGGTGGAAGACGAGGTCGGCTTTCCCTGCAATCCGGCCGGCCGGGGGTCCCACCGATCCTTCGACGGAGAAGGGCTCGTGTTCCTTGCACAAGCTGGTGATCCAAACCTCTCCGCCGAAACGGCGGACCTGTTCTTGCAGGAAATCGATGAGTTCCGGGTCGTGTCGAGTCGGATCGAAATCATCGACGACGAGGAAGTCGGGAACGAAGTCCATCGGACCGGTCAGCAGCGCGAGGGCCCGTCCAATGCGTTCGGCCGTAAAACTCTCGCCGAGGAAGGCGTGAATGTGTCGCCGGCATTCGACCTTTCGCGCGAAAGCGATCGCAGCATCCGAGCCCAGGCCGGCGGGAAGCATTTCGCTCAGCAAGGTGTCGTACCAGGCCTCGATCTTCGAGACGGGCCGGTCGAGCGTGATATGCAGCACGTTTTCTTCGCGCAACGCAGCATCGAGCCCGATTCCCGCGAGCAGGGCCGATTTGCCCACGCCCGCCTCTCCTACGACCAAGGCCACACGTCCCGGTCCGGGGCCGGGGTAGCCGCCACGAGCCATCATGGCTCGCAGCGACCCGGTAGCCGCCGGCCGGCAAGCCGCCTCGTCCTGATCGATCATTCATCGTCCTTGACGGCGACGGTTCCTTTGCGTTCGGCGATCAGCTTTTCGGAGACCTCGGAGGGCACGGGGGCGTAGCGCTCGAATTCCATGGTGAATTCCGCCTTGCCTTGCGTCGAAGATCGCAGATCCGTGGCGTAGCCGAACATCTCCGACAGCGGCACCGTGGCCTCGACGCGCGCGAATCCGTCTTCTTCCGTCGTTCCGCCGATCTGGCCGCGGCGGGACATCAGGGTTCGGATGATGGCGCCTTGGAACTCGTTCGGTCCTTCGACTTCGACCTTCATCAACGGTTCGAGAATCCGCGGTTTGGCTCGTCTGTAGGCTTCGCGGAAGGCCGCGCGACAGGCTGTTTGGAAAGCCATGTCCGAAGAATCGACGGCATGGAATCCGCCGTCGTTGAGCACGACGCGCATATCGACGACTTTCGAGCCGATCAGGGAGCCTTTAGCTGTGGC
>JALUUK010000013.1 GCA_027021395.1 Acidobacteriota bacterium | reverse complement strand
GATCGCGCGGGAGCGTTCCGGCCGATCTATCCGCTGACCGGGGCCGTCACTCGCAACGAAAACGCGCGGGCGAGCAGCGGGCCGCTCACTCTCGAAGTGCTGGCCGGCACGTTTTCCTACCCGGTGTTGCTCGCCAAATACAACGACACCGTCGCCGATCCTTTCGCGCCGAGCGAAGTCAGCGACCTGCTCTTCCTCGTCGGATACGGTGCCGGAGGGCGGCCCGGCTCCCTACGCGACTACTTCGACGAAGTCTCCTACAACCAATACCAGGTCGAAGGAAGCGTCCGGCCGTGGCAGACGCTCACGGGATCGGCGGCGCTCTACCGCGGCGTCGCAGGTTGTCACGGCTTGTGCGACAGCACGACGGAGTCGGCGGCCGCGCTGGTCAAAGAGCTGCTCGATCTGGAAGATGCCGCCATCGACTTCGCCGGGTATGACAGCGACGGTCCCGACGGCATGCCCGATTCGGGCGACGACGACGGCGTGGTCGATCTGCTGGTCGTCATACAAGCCGATCCCGGAGGCGAGTGCGGAGGCCAGGAGATCTGGTCTCACCTGAGCAACTACTCCAGGCAATTCGGAGCCGCCTACACGACCAACGACAGTGCCTTCGGAGGCGGCCAGATCATCATCGAAGATTTCGTCGTGCTGCCCGCATACGACTGCGACGGAAACCCTCTCTTCGATCTCGGCGTCGCCGCACATCTTTTCGGCTCCCACCTCGGCTTTCCCCCACTTTGGGACCGCGATCGGAGTTCGCGCGGAGTCGGCCTGTGGGATCTGATGGGGCGCGGTCTTTGGGGCGGAAACGGGGCCGCAGCCGAAAGACCCGTGCATCCTTCCGCTTTCACCAAGGCGCTTGCGGGATGGATCGATCCGTTGCCCGTCGTCTCGAACGAACCGGGGGCCTTGATCGCGGCCGTCGAGACCAATCCCGAAGCGAGAGAATGGCGTCGTCCTGAAACCTGCGATCATCGCGAATACTTTCTCGCCGAGAACCGCGAGCGCATTTCTTTCGATGCGGATCTTCCCGAACCGGGACTGCTGATCTGGTCCGCGGACCAACGCAACGTATCGAACGACGACGAGGCGATGCCGCGCCTGCGACTGCTTCCCGGCGATGCGGAATACGGCCTCGCTTCCGCACGCAGCAGCGGCGACGCAGGGGATCCGTGGCGGGGCAGCACGGATGCCTTCAATTGGAACGACCTTTCGGCGCCGTCGTCGCGTCGTGCGGGAGATCGCAGCAGCGGCGCAGCGGCCACCGATATCTCCTTCTTCGCCGATCCCATCATCGTCGATCTCGATCAAGATCTTCTGCCGATCGTCGGGACGCCTTCCGTCGGCATCGACGATGCGACGCCCGGAAACGGCGACTCGGACGGAGCGATCGATCCCTACGAGACGGTGAACCTCGACGTCGATCTGGAAAATCTCGGGCAGAGCGCGTTGACCGGCATCACGGCGACCTTGGTGCTCGACCCTCCCGTACCCGGTGTCACCGTCACCAACTCGACCGGAAGCTATGCCGATATCGACCCCTGCGGTTCGACCGATCGCGCGACATTCGAAATTTCGCTCGATGCATCGGTCGACTGCGAGCAGCCGCTGGATTTTCGGCTCGACGTCAGCGCCGCCGAGGGTAGCGCCTCGAGCACCTTCCGTCTTTACACGGGCGAGTTCTTCGCTGCGCCGACGACATCTCTCGGGGCGAGCGCGGGCGACGTCGGTGCGTTGCGCCTCGTCGGCGACGGGACGGGCTTTGCCGCGGCCTACCACGAAAGCGTGGGATCGACGACGCGTATCAAGCTTGCGCGGGTCGATGCCTCCGGAGCCCTCCTCGGCGTCACCGAGATCACCTCGGGTCTCGCCGACGCACGATCTCCGGATATCGCCTGGAACGGCAGCGAGTACGGCTTGGCGTGGGAGGACGATCGCGACGGGACGGTGGAGATCTATTTCGCTCGGGCCGATGCGGGCGGCGTGCTGATGGGAACCGAGGTGCGCATCACGCTCAGCGGCGGTGCTTCCTCGAAACCTCGCATCGCCTGGAACGACATCGATTCCGAATGGGGTCTCGTCTGGCAAGACCGCCGCAGCGGAGACGACGATGTCTACTTCGCGCGCCTGGACTTCGCAGGAAGCAAACTAGGTAGCGAAACGCTGATCGCCGGAGGCATGGGAGAGCAGCGCCGACCCGCGATTTCATGGAACGGCACACGCTACGGTCTCGCCTGGCAAGATGATGCATCCGGATCATGGGACCTCTTCTTTCAGCCGGTCGATCTTGCCGGTGCCTCTCTTGCGGCGGCCCTGGCCGTCGATTCCAGCGTAGCGGATACCGTCGAAGCGGCGATCGCGTGGGTGGCCGGCGCCTCACGCTTTTCCATCGTCTATCGTCATTTCGGGAACGCAGCGCTGAACGCAGCGGGAGATGCCGGCATTCTGCGCGCGGCTCAGGTCGATGAGGCCGCCACGGCCGTCGATCCGGCGGTCGACTTGGTGGTCGGATCGCTTCTGGTGGGAGGGGCGGACTTGGCCGGCGATGGAACGAGTCAGTGGATTTCCTTCGTGGACGTTCGCGATGGGGCGCGAGCGATTCGCGCGGCTCGCTACGACGCCACCTGGACGGTTCAACTCGAAAGCCAAGTCATCGACTCCAACCCGTCCCACGCATCGAGCACGAGCGTCGCCTTCGCCGGAGACCGGATCGCGATCGCATGGCGCGAAGAGGATGCCGCGACCCTGCGTTTCGATCCCTTCTTGAGAATTTCCCATGGGCGTTACCTCTGCGGTCGCGACGACGACGGTGACGGAGTCGATCAGCCGGCGGACAACTGCCCGCAAACGCCCAACGCCGATCAGGCCGATGCCGACAACGACGGCTGGGGCGATGCCTGCGACTGCGACGATGCGAACGACGCCGTGCATCCGGGCGCAAGCGAAGTGCCATGCGACGGCGTCGACAACGACTGCGATGCATCATCGGTGGATGCACCCGATCAAGACGCCGACGGGGTGGACATCTGCGATCCGGCTGATGCCAACAACCCCGACGGGGTGGGCGTCGACTGCGACGACAACGACGATCGCGCCTACCCGGGCAACGCCGAGATCTGCGACGGGGTCGACAACGATTGCGACGGCTCGCTCGACGAGGGTTTTAGCACGCAGACCTGGTTTCGAGATTTCGATCAGGATGGTTTCGGCGATGCGGCCGACAGCATCGTCGCCTGCGACGGCAACAATATCGGATACGTGGCCGACGATACGGACTGCAACGACACACGAGCGGATGTCTATCCCGGCGCGCTCGAGTTCTGCGACGGGGTCGACAACGATTGCGACGGTAGCAGCGACGGTGTCAGCGGTACGCGTTTCGTAGCCCCGGCGATCGACGGCGGGGATGACGCCGGCAATCTCTGCACGGCGGATACGGCGCCTTGCGCCACCCTCGGTCACGCCATCAATGCAGCCTGTGTGGGCGAAACGGTCTCCGTGGCCGAGGGGACATACACCGAAGACCTCGTCCTGAGCAAGCAAGTGACCATCGACGGATCGGGGTCGGCAACGAATACGCAACTCGTCGGCAGTGGAACGGCGGATGTCGTTCGACTTCTAGTCGATGGTGTCGTTTGGGACGGCGTGGAGGTCAGCGGCGCGTCGGCGCACGCCTGTATCCGCATCGGCGATACCGACAACCGCGACGTGCGCGGCACACAGATCCGCAACGCGGAAGTCAGCGGGTGCCGCATCGGCATTCTCTTCGACTACGCGGGAGGAACGGGATCGGACAATGTGATCCGCGGCATCTCGATGCGGAACATGGTCGCCGACGGCAGCGAAGAAGGTGGATCGGCGGTCGTGGCGGTCGGCGGCGTCACCGGGATGAATATCGGAAGCAGCTACATCAACGACAATCCCGGCTACGGCATCCTCGTTATGGCCCCACCTGCGGACCGGGTCAATGACGGTTTGATCGTCGGGGGAACGCGTTTCTTCAACAACGGCCTCGATGCGGGTGCGGTCGGTCGTGCGGGAATCATGATCCGCAGCATGACGGATGTGGCGATCGAAGGGAATCGTCTCTACGACCACAACGGCGCGGATCCGACGTCGGACGGCGCGGCGATCGTTCTCGACGGCGTGACCGGCGGAGAACTCTACTGCAACCGCATCGAGGGCAATGATCAGGGAGTGCGCCTGATCGGCGGCAGCACGAGCTTGCAGATCAAGCACAACAAGGTGGCGACGAGCGCGGCCACCGGTCTCTTCATCGACGCGGATTCCGGATCCGGCACCGTCGTCAACGAGACGCTCTTTACGGGCAATACCGTCGGGCTCGACTACGACGGCAGCGCGAACCTCGACGCGAAGCACAATTGGTGGGGGGCTGCGGACGGCGCCGCCCCGACGGGGTCGGGAGACGAAGTCACCGGGAACGTCGATCTGACGAACTTCATTGCGCGGTCGGCGGAACCCGTGCTGGCCCGCGCGGCGAGCATCATCTCTTTCAGCGATTCCGCCGCGGCCTGTACGGGCACGGTTCAGGCGGGTGTGAACAAGGCGGTCGCAGGCGATCTCTTGCTGATCGGCGAAGGCAACCATCGCCAGCACGTCACCGTCGACAAAGCCATCGACATCGAGGGCGTGCCTTCGGGAAGCGGTTGCTCCACGAGCGAAATCAATGGGCGGCAGTCGGGAGGGAGCAACCTGCCTGCG
>JALUUK010000012.1 GCA_027021395.1 Acidobacteriota bacterium | reverse complement strand
CACCCGAAAGCGAGTGCGCGCCGAGTTCCCTCGCCTTCTCGACCAACGCGATAGCCGGTGCTTCTTCGCCCCGCCTGCGAGCCTCGTTGACGAGGTGGATCGCCGCCGCAAGCCCCGCAGGCCCCGCACCAACGATGACGACATCGACTTCCAACTCTTCTCTGGATTGGGATGACATCTCCTCCGCTCCTCACTTCAGCGCCCGGATCATCCCGTTTCACGTCCGCGACTGCAAGCCGGCTTGCGATGGGAGGGCGATTGGCGGCAGAATGCTCTTTCCGGAGGCCCGTGGAATGCCGCTTCGCCCGAATCCACGGCTCCTAGAGGACTCGAGCGCGTCATGCAGACCCCTTCGGCACCGAGATTTCGCTTCAGCCCCAGGTCATGGCCGCTCGCCGTTCGCCTGCTATCCCTCGTCCTCGTCCCGTGGCTGCTGCTCCTTTCCGGATGCAACGACCAAGACAACCTCAAAGAGGACGAGCAGCGCATCGTCGTTGGATTCGCCAATATCGAGGAGCGGGCCGGCATCGCGCATCTCTGCCCCGACGACAAGGGCGGCGTGGAGATCTCCAGCGCGCAGATCGTCGCAACGATCTACGGTCGTGACGGCAAGCTTCAGCCGGGAGTCGCCGTCGACTTCCAATCATCCGACGGCGAGGTCTCGCCGCTTCGCCGCGAGAGTAACTCCGAAGGACAAGCCATCAGCGCCGTGACCATCACCGGGCGCGGCGTGGGCGATGAAATCACCGTCAGCGCCTCGATCTCCAACGGAGAAACCGACGATCAGTTGATTCTCAACCCGGATCACCCCTTCTTGATCCCTTCGACGCTCGTGCTCGGCGACGAAGACGATGATGGTCGTCTCGAGACGGGAGAGACCTTCTCAATCCTGATCGCGATGGAATCTGAAAACGACGCGGGCATGTGCAACCTGAGTCGTATCTTTTTCCAATTGAACTACGATCCCGCCTACTTCGCTCCGCTCCCTTCAGAAGAAGATCCGTCTCAAGTCGAAACTCTGATCCTTCCCTCGAACGGTCTCGACCTCGACGGCGGCGCCGAAGTCGAAGTCAGCGCAACGGACGACGGCATGGGCATCGTCACGGTCGACTTTCGTCAATCGCAGTTCGGGCAGACGGGCGCACCGCGTGGATTCACGGGGAACGGGCGAGATTTCCTCTCGCTCACCTTCACCGCCATCGACGATACGGAAGGTCTGAGCGAAGACGAGTTGCCGTTGATCGGTTTCGGCCCATCGGCGACCGTCGAATTCTACTCGCGCCTCGGATCGACTTACCGAACGAGTCCGTCCCCCATTCTCTTCCTCGGCGTTTTCGCGCAAGACGCTCAACCCTGACCCGGATTCATCCCGGGAGTGGTTTTGTCGGGAAAGTATGGCATTCTGCCTATGACTTGGGTTCTTCATGGAACCTCCAAGCGGGAATGTTCTCGGTGTCTCGGCGGAGGACTTTGTGGATATCCTAGCTTCATGACGATTCCGACTTCATGACGATTCCAGGTTTGGGGATGTCGATCACTGCGAGGAGGGCCCTCCATGGCACTCAAAGATCAGGTCACCGTTTTCAGGGTCGAAGATGAAGAAGGTCGGCAGCAGGCTCTAGAAGTCATGCGTGCCATCTACCGCGAAGAAAAAGGCTGGGTCGGAGATGAGAGCCGGCAGATTCCCGCGGAAGACCTCGAACGACGCGATATTTCCTGGTTCGTCGTCCGGGTCAAGGCACAGCCCATCGGCGTGCTGCGCGTGCTCTACGACCCGCCCATCGGCCTCTACAAGGAGTACGGCCTCGAATTCGAGATGAAGGATATCAACGTCGAAGAATTCGTCGCCAAGCATCGCATCGCCGAAGTCGGCCGTTTCGGTGTGTTGAGCGAGTTCCGCAAGCACATCTTCGTCGTTGCCGCCTTGATGCGTGCGGCCAGCACGGAGACCGTGGCCCGCGGCTATACGCACTACATCACGGACGTCTTCGAAGACGACCCGAACAGTCCCTACGATTTCCACACGCGGGTGATGGGCTTCGAGCGCGTGGCCACCCACGAACACGGCGAACTCAATTGCCGCTCTCGCCGCATCACGATGGTGCTCGACCTCAAAGCCTCCTATGCCCGGCTCAAGAAGCGCGGAGGATGGATCTTTCGCTTCCTGACCGGAGACTGGCCGGAGAAACTGCACCGGATGGCCTCGGATCGCTCGTAAGCGCGAGGCGCCCTCGACTCCAATACCAGACGAGGCCGAGCATCTCATGCACGGCCGAAGTCGAACGGTCGAGCGCCCGAGCCCCGGGGAGCAGGTCGCCGACATTCCAGGTCAGACGTGCCGGAGCCGGAGAAGCCACCGGCCGTGAAGGGATTCCCACCCGCCGCAAAGCCGCTCGAGATCGCAGCATGTGCACCGCCGAAGTCACCAAGGCCGGTCGCTTCAGCCCCTCTCTTTCGAGGATATTCCTGGTCTCGAGCGCGTTCTCCCACGTATTGCGGGCCCGATCTTCGACGATGATGCGCAAGGGGTCGACTCCGAGACGCACCGCCTGATCGGCCATCAAGCCCGCAGCGGTCACTGCGCCGGGGCTCGGCTGCCCGCCGCTGACCAACAGGCGGGCATCCGGCCAGCGGCGCAATGCCGCGAGCGCGGTGATCAGCCGTTCCTGACTCGCCCGGCTCAGCGCACCGCCTTCTACCTTTTGCCCTTCCATCCCACCGGCGAAGACCACGATCACGTCGGGAGCCTGCGACCACCTCGGGGGCGGCGGCCAGGCCTCCGCGCGGCGCTCGAGCGCCCCCGCGAGCAAGTCCGCCGCCAAGGGCGTCGCCAGCAGGCAGAGGCCGAACCAGGCCGCCGCCAAGAGCCGGAAGGCCGCTCGACTCCGAAAATCCTCTCCCGGTGTACGACTCATCCAGCGCAGCAGAACGGCCGCAAAGCCCATGAACAGGAAGAAACCGAATGGTGTCGTCAAGATCCGCAGCATTTCAATGGCCCTCGGGCGAACGATCGCTGGACGTCGTCGAACGTAAGAACTTAGGTTGATCCTCGGGCCCGATGAAACCCGGCCCGCCGGAGGTAAGAGTGAACCTCGTCCAGGAGATCATCGCCCAATTCGGCTCAGGCGGCGTGGATACCACATTCGAGATCGACGGCCGGACTTATCACGTCTTTGCATATCCGTCTCCAGGCCGGGACGGCCCGCGCATACGGTGGAATCTATACCAGGTCGACGACGGCAGGAAAGGCATGATGCACGGCCTCACCTTTGGGCTCGCCGACGGTGTGCGGGAAGCGCTCGAAGACGTCGTCGGCACGGCCAAGCGGCATGCCCGAGACCAGCGCGGCGAGCATCCGCCGAACGCCGCGGGATTCCGTCCTCCGGAAATCGAATAGCCGCTCGACGGCGACTGCTTTCCGCTTGCCCCCTACGCGAAAAGCGAACGGGCACCCGTTACCGGGTGCCCGTTGCTTCGTGCCATTGGGAGTGTGATCAACCACCGAACAACGACAGGATCATGTTCGCAGTCGAGTCCTGGATCACAAGGTTGGAAACGTTGAAGCTGTCACGCACCGAAGCGATCGCGGAACCGGAACCGGCTTCCGCCAATCCAGCGTTGGCCATGTCAACGGCGGAATCCATGTCGGTGATGTTGCCGCTGTCGTCGAAGACGGCTTCGACCACATCGGCGACGCCGCTGTCGGTCGCAGCAAGGTCCTGAATGAAGGACCAGAGGCCCACGGTACCAACGCTCGGTGCAATACGGTTTTCGAGTTGTTCGACTTTGAGTGTGCGCTTCATCGCTTACTCTCCTCGGCGGATACCCTGTCCGCCCACCAATGATTGAGCCGGGGGTGGCTCGTTTCCCAAGTGATTCGACCCCACACCTTGCGGGATCACCACCACGAAGCGCCTACACTGCAATCGCTCTGCCAACCGAGCCCGCGAGCTGCAGGTGAAACAAACTCGGCGCAATACGGCTGATCTTCACCGCTGATGGCCCGCCCGCGATCGATGTCGCCTATCGAGCAAGTCCGGGAGAGTGCGTTTCCGACCTTTGAAAGCACGATTTCGACCCCGAGTGTTCCACTCGGGAACACTCCCTATGGCGCGCAGTTCTACCCCCCGGCTGTGGCGGCTTCGACGTCGGAATAGACGTCGAGCACGCGATCGATGCGTGTGACTTCCAGAAGGTCGCGTACCTTCCCCTCCGCGCCCGCCAAAGCAAAGGATCCACCCACGGCATCGACGGCCCGGCGGCAAGCCACCACTTCACCGAGACCCGCTGAATCCATGTAGTTCACCGCTCCGAGATCGATCACGATCTTTTTCGAGCCGGTGTCGAGAATCTCAGCCACGACCCGTCCGAGCATCTCCAACTCTCGGCCGAGAGTCATACGGCCGGAGATCTGCACGATGACGAAGGGAGAGCGATCCACGAGATCGATGGTCATGCGCCTTCCTCTCCGACGGCACGCATGTCGATCTTCATGATCCGCTCGGCCGACGATGCATGACCAGCAACATCTCCATTCCGCGCTCTCTGCGGCGAATCTCCATCTCATCGACGAGCGAGCGGATCAACAGCAATCCGCGACCGGATGAGCGCCAGATATTCTCGGGTGAAGTCGGATCCGAAACCGTCTCCGGATTGAATCCCTCCCCCTGATCACGCACTCGCACTTCGAGCTTGTCTCCATCGTAGTGAAAAAGAACCTCGACGCTGAGGGTGGGATCGAG
>JALUUK010000011.1 GCA_027021395.1 Acidobacteriota bacterium | reverse complement strand
CTCCTCGTAGTACTTGCGATACGCGCCGCTTCTGACTCTCTTCCACCACTTCTCATGGTCCTGATACCAGCGGACCGTTTGCTCCAAGGCCTCGGGCCACCGTGAGCGTGTAGGCTCCCACCCCAAGTCTTTCAGAATCTTGGAAGCGTCGATGGCATAGCGACGATCGTGACCGAGTCGATCTTCCACCGGACGGATCATCTCTTCGCCGACGCCGAGAATCTCCAGAATGGAGTGTGTCAGTCCCAAATTCGAGTGCTCGTTGTTGCCGCCGATATTGTAGATCTGCCCCGCCTCTCCATCGTCGAGTACCCTCAAGAGAGCTTCGCAATGGTCATCCACGTGCAGCCAATCGCGGACATGAAGTCCATCGCCATAAAGCGGAACTTTCTCGCCCTGCATCAGATTCGTCACGAAGAGAGGAATGATCTTCTCTGGAAACTGATAGGGACCGAAATTGTTCGAGCAGCGCGTGATGCACACGGGGAGCCCAAAAGTCTTGAAATACGCGCCGACGAAGAGATCCGAGGATGCTTTGCTCGCAGCATAGGGGCTGTTGGGCCGAATCGGGCTGTCCTCGCGGAACGTCGCTTCCCGGTCGTCGAGCGGCAGTGAGCCGTAGACCTCGTCAGTGCTGACGTGCACGAATTTTTCAATCTCGCATCGTCGAGCGGCATCGAGTAGCACTTGCGTACCGTGCACATTGGTCGTGACGAAAGGAGCGGAATCCTGGATTGAGCGATCGACGTGGCTTTCCGCGGCAAAGTGAACGACGGCTTCGCAGCGCTGCATCAGGCGGCTGACGATATCGAGATCACGGATGTCGCCACGAACGAATTCGTATCGCGAATGGCCCGCCACCGCTTCGAGGTTCTCGAGATTTCCGGAATACGTCAACGCGTCGAGGTTGATCAAGGAAAGGTCGGGGCGTGTTTCCATCACCATGCGTACGAATGCCGAGCCGATGAAGCCGGCTCCACCTGTGACGAGTACAGTCTTCTTGCTCAACGCCTTGTCCTCGAAAGCTCCGGCTATGGCTCAGCCTCCGGGTCGATTCGCTGCGGATCGCGCGGGCGGTTCGGAGAGCGGAGACGGAGCCGATTTTCCCGAAAACATAAGGTTTCCCAGTGGCCAAGGGCCACCTTTCGGAATATAAACTGCCGAATATCGGAGATCCGTCATGCCGTATTGTCCTCAGTGTCGTGCCGAGTACCGCCCTGGATTCGAGACCTGCGCTCACTGCGATGTCTCGCTGGTGGCGGAACTCGAACCAGACTATCTCTCCGACGACGCGATGGCGCAAATGCTCGAGGGGAAGGACCTCGTGGCCGTAGGTACCGGAGCGATCGAGTCGGCGAAAGAACTGCGGCGGGCGATGGGCCGCGCGTGCGTACCCTGCCTGCTCGGTCCGCCGCAAGATTCCGGGGCCCGTTCCTGCGCACCGAGAGTGTCGGTTTATGTCGCGCGGGAAGATATCGAACGAGCCGGGCGCGTTTTCGAGGAGCGCTTGGCCGATCTGATCGACTCCGGAGATCTTGTCGCAGGTGAAGCCGGTTCGGTGGAGAACTCCGAAGGAGATGCCGCGCTCGACTCGTGTCCGGCTTGCGGCGCCACGCTATCGAGCGCCTCGATCGAGGAATGTACGGATTGCGGCTTGGCTTTGGGTTGATCGCGAAAAGTACGAAGCTCTCTACCGCCTGCATGGCAAGGAATCATCGGATTCGTCATCTTCCGTTTTCAGCAAGTCGGCGAATTCGGCGAGCACCATGGCGGTGGCTCCCCAGATCTGCTCCCCTTGAAAGCGATAGTAGGGAATGGTGAAAGATCGTCCGTCAAATTCTCGTTCTTCGACACAGGCGCAGGCCTCACCGGCGAGCACTTCGAGCGGTACTTCGAGCACATGCTCGACTTCGCGCGGATCGGGTTGCCATCTCTCAGGCTTGCCACCGATGGCGACGATGGGGTAGATGGCGAAACCGCTGACGGGGACGAAGAGGGGAGTCAGTTTTCCGAGCACATCGGGTGTATTCCGATCGAGACCGACCTCTTCTTCGGTCTCGCGGAGCGCGCAGGAAACCGTGGACTCGGCCTTCTGCAAGGTGCCGCCCGGAAGCGAGATCTGCCCGGGGTGCGAGGGTAACTCCTTCGAGCGCTTGGTCAGCAGTATGTGCGGGCCGTCGTTGGATTCGAAGAGATAGACCAGGGCGGCGCTCGGGCGAGCGTCGGTGGGAAGGACTCCGGGCGTCCATCCGCGCCGCGGCCGCGGGGCCATCTTGATATGCGCAGCATCTCCGGGAAGCGTGAGCTTCATTCGCGAGCGCAGATGCGCCCGCAGTGTGGAGAGTTTCCAGCCTTTGCCGGGGAACATCCGTCAAGGATATCCCTGGATCGGTGCAGTAGCTTGCGCGGCGCGGCACTCGGCGGAAAGCAGGGCGGTTATTCGGGCGAGGTGGCCAAGCGGAGGGACATGACGCGCTGAATGGTTTCGAAGAGTTCTTCAGGCACGACGGGCTTGATGGCGAAGTCATCGACACCTGCAGTGAGGAAGGAGTCGAGATGATCCTTCATCGTCAACGCGATGATCGGCAGGTGGTGTTCGCTTCCTGCTTCACGCTTGCGGATCGAAGTCGTGGCATCCCAGCCATCAAGTTCCGGCATCGAGCCGTCCATCAGTACGAGGTCGAAGTCTTCAGATTTCAGCCTATCGAGGGCGATGCGCCCGTTCTCCGCCGTCGAAACGGTATGTCCTCTACGCTCGAGAAGCACGCTGATCAACCGCCGACAAACGGAGCTATCCTCCACAACGAGTATGCGGTAGGAGCCGCGGTGCTCTCGGAGAGTGTGACGTGTAACGAGTTCGCGTTTCGAAGGACAATCTGCTTGCTCGATCACCTCGCGTATGGCGTCGACGAGATCAGTCGTCAAGTATGGGGTGGTCAGGTAGGCATCGGCACCGCATTCGCGGCACTTGGCGCTGTCACCGCGAATTCCCGGACCGGCGACCACGATGATGCGCAGGGACTCGAAATCCGGATGTGAGCGCAATCCGGCTACGAAATCGTAGCTGTCGCAATCCGCAAGGGTCGACGAGACGACGAGCACGGAAAAGGGTTCTCCAGACTCGAGTGCGCCGGTCAGCTGTCGCATCGCACTCGCACCTCCATCGACGACCGAGGTGCTTACGCCTATCGGCAGGAGGATCTGCTCGATGGCGGCTCGGTCGGAGAGGTCGTCACCGACGATCAAGAGACGAAATCCTTCGAGGCTCCGATCCGAATCTCGTTCGTGTGTGGGTTCCTCCTCCTGGGGGCGAGAGGCGGGAATCGCTACACGAAAGGTCGTTCCGGCGGAAGGCGCACTTTTTACGGAAATATCGCCGCCCATGGTCTTGATCAGTCGATGTACGATGGCAAGCCCAAGTCCCGTACCTCCGAAAGCGCGCGAGGTCGAGCCATCACCTTGCCGGAACGGCTCGAAGATGACGGCCAACTTTTCTCTCGGGATACCGATACCGGTATCCTGAACGACTATGATGAGTTCGCCGCTGTGATCCTCTTCAAAGGCTCCGCTCAACCTAACGTCGATCCGCCCTTCGTAAGTGAACTTCAAAGCATTGCCGAGGAGTTTGGATAAGATCTGCCGAATTCGGCCGGCATCTCCGAGCAGGTGATCGGGAAGATCATCATCGACGCGGCAGGCTAGAGCAATGCCTTTTTCTCGAGATTCCAAAGCAAAGGGCCTGAGTGCGTCATCGACTGAGGAGCGCAGATGGAAAGGAACTTCCTCGATACGCAGCTCGCCGGCTTCCAAGCTGGAGAAATCCAGAATGTCATTGACGATGGTCAGTAGTTTCTCACCGGACAAGCGGATGATATCGACGTATTCCGCCTGTTCCTCATCGAGGTCCGTTTGACGCAAGAGTTCAGCCATGCCGATCACGCCATTCATCGGCGTTCGGATCTCATGGTTCATGTTGTCGAAAAACTGAGATCTCAGTTTCTCCGCATCGGCCGCTCTCATCTCCGCGGCCTGCAGATTCGACTCTAGAGCAACCCACTCTCGTATTTCGCTCTCGGTCTTATCGACGACCTTTCGGCAAGCACCGCATGCATCGACAATCTGAGAGACGTCGCGAATCGTTACCATCGCCATGAAAGAGTCGCAGGCCTCGTAGCGGAACCCGCTCACGACGGTATCTTGGGCTTGCTCCCGACCATCAGCGAGAGTGCAAGGGATGAAAGCGTGGTGAAGGGTCGAAGAGAAGATCTCCGGCGGCCCTCCCCGGAAAATCCTTTCTAGGCGGGAAGCATAACGAGTGCCGTTGAGGTGGGGGTAGTGGTCCCCGATGCGATCTCCGAGCATCTCCATGCGACTCCGACCGGTCCATGACTCGATGCAGCGATTCCAGTAGGCGATACGCATGTCACTGGAGAGCACAAGGCATCCCGTGGGCAGTAGATCGAGGGAACTTAGAATGGGGCTCGAGGTCTTGGTCGCACTTCTCATCAAGGGTCATCTCCACTACGATCGGTGGTCGAAGCGATCAACCCCTCGATGGCTGCGGGGCAAATGCCCAGAAGAAACTCTCCGTTCATCCCGAAATCTTTCGACGAAAAGCAGGCAACAGAGCAGAAGAGGATCTGTTCGCCGTCGTTGCCTAGAAGGTGAGAAATCGGTAAATGACTGCGACCTATGACGGTAGGTAAATCGTAAACGAGGGCATCCGGGAATCGTTCTGCAAGCGAGGACAAGACACCCCCG
>JALUUK010000010.1 GCA_027021395.1 Acidobacteriota bacterium | reverse complement strand
CGACGCTGAGGCCACCATGGCTCGAATCCTGAAAGCCGCAGCGACGATCTTCTTGAAAAAAGGCTACGCCAAGACCGCTCTGTCGGAGATCGCGACGGCAGCGTCGGTGACGAAGTCATTGATCTACCATCACTTCGGCTCCAAGAAGGAGCTGTGGCTCGCCGTCAAAGAATCGCTCTTCAAGTCGTACTGTGATGAGCAGATGGCGATGATCGAAGCGCGTCCCGAGCCCAATGCCGCCCTGATGAGAGACTCGCTCGAGGGATATTTCCGCTTCTTGCAGAGCCGTCCCGAGATTCCACGCCTCTTGGGATGGATCGCCTTGGAAGGCGGGTACTCCCCCGGGAAGCAGGAAAAGGACCTCTTCGCGCGGGCGCTCGAAGCGCTCGAAGTCGGTCGGAAGACGGGTGAGGTTCGGGAGGATCTCGATCCGGCGATGATCTTGGCGCTCTTCGATGCGGTGACCGAGTACTGGATGCTCGGGCGTCCACGATTCGCTCAACTCGCCGGTCTCGAGCCGAGCCCGGAACTCGACCAGCGATATCTCGAGACGATGGTGAAAGTCTTCGTCGTGGGAGTACGCGGAAGATGAAAACGATCGAAGACGTCAGGCCAAGCGGCGGAGCGCAGAGACGATCGATTGAATCCCGTCCCCGTCTCATGGCGCGCATCATCAGGCCGCGCTATGTGCTGGCCGCAGCCGCGTTCGGCGCGGCGATCGTCCTGGCGATCTCTCCGAAGACGGCGCCGACGAAATCGCCCGAAACGCCGGGGCAAGCTCCACGAGTGCCGGTGGTGAGAGTGGCGACAGTCATAGAAGCCGGCACCACCCGCGAAGCCCGGCTTTCGGGGACGACGCGTTCTCGGCAACGCGCCGAGGTCTCCTTTCAAGTCGGCGGGCGCGTGCTGCTCCGCGCCGTCGACCTCGGTGACGCCTTCCGCAAAGGGGACCTTCTCGCGCGTTTGGACTCACGTTCCTACGATCTTGCGGTGGCCGCAGCCGAGGCGAGACTGGCGGAAGTCGAGGTACGTCTGGCGCAAGCGCAAAGACAACGTTCGCGGACGATGCGCCTCGTCGAAAAGAAGGCAGCGACGAGCGAGGAGATGGAGGCCGTCACCGCCGAGGTCGAAGCGCTCGAGGCATCGCGGAATGCGGCGGTCTCCCTGCTCGACGAAGCACGTCGCCTAGCCTCCGATACGGCAGTGCTTGCGCCCTTCGACGGAGTCGTCAGCGACGTGATGATCCAGCCGGGGGAATACGCCGCCGCCGGGCGCCCCGTTTTCCGGCTCAACGGCAACGTTGGCATTGAAGTCGAGGTCGAGGTTCCCGAATCGCTGATTCCGCACTTGAAACCCGGCGATCGGATGCGCGTCGCTTTTCCGGCGATCGATCGCGCGGCGGAGGGGACGATTCGATCTCTCGGACGCACAGCGGGCGGTGAAGGGCGGCTGTTTCCATTGGTCGTCTCCCTGCCGGATCGGCCCTGGTTGATGCCGGGTTTGTCGGCGGAGGTCGTCGTCGGTGCAGAAAGCGTTCGGCGGCCCGCCGTTCCCGCCGCCGCCGTACGAGCGATCGACGGAGAATCTCCCTCGGTCTTGCGGGTGCGCAACGAACGTCTCGAGGCAGTGGAAGTGCAGGTCTTCGGCTTCGCCGACGGGCGCGTGATCGTATCGAGCGAGATCGAGGAGGGAGACTTGGTCGTCGTTTCCTCTCACGCGGGCTTGACGGCGGGAAGCCGAGTGGAGATACGACGATGAGACCGAGATTTCTGGTGACGTCGGCACTGATGCTTGCCGTCATCGGTGCGATCTCTTGGTTCACGATGCCGCGAAGAGAAGATCCGAAGATGCCGGATCTTTGGTCTTTGGTGGAGGTGGCGTTTCCCGGCGCCGATGCTTCGACCATGGAGCGCATGGTCGTCGATCCCATAGAAGATCACCTTGCGGAAGTCGAAGAGATCTATCGGGTCACGACCGAGATTCGCAATGGATACGCCGTTTTCGAATTGGAGTTGTTCGGCGGAACGAAGCGGATCGAAAGAGCGTGGGACAAGGTGCAAGATGCGCTCGACCGCGCCTCCGTGGACTTTCCCAGCGACGTCCTTCCCATCGCATTCGATCGCGAGATGAATCACCTCGATTCGATCGTGCTGGTCGTCACCGGATCCGACGATCCGTCGGAGCTACGTAGAGCGGCGCGCCGCATGCGAGAAGCGCTGCTCTTCCTACCGAGCGTCGCCAAGGTCAATCTCATCGGCGATCCGGGAGACCAAGTCCGCATAGAGGTCGACGATGCAGCGGCCAGACGCATGGGCATCGATCTGCCGTCTCTCGCGGGCTCGCTGAGCGCACGCAACCGCGTGCGCTCGGGAGGGACGGTTCGCTACGAAGAGAAGAACATCGCGCTTCGTCCGATGAGCGAGTTCACTTCGATCGAAGAGATCCGCTCGACTCCCGTGATGCTGCGCTCCGGGGCGACGGTCCCGCTCTCGAGTTTCGCTCGCGTCATTCGCGGGCCGGAAGAACCGGTTTCTTCTCTGGTGCATTTCGAAGGCCGTCCGGCGGTGGCTCTAGGCGTCGTTCCGCGCGAGGGTGTGGACACCGTCGCCTTCGGGCGCGCCATACGCGCGGAAGTCCAAAGGACGGAGCCGTCCATCGGGCCGCTGTCGATTCATGAGATGGCCTTCCAGCCCCATTGGGTCGAGCGGCGGATCAGCGGCCTGCAGACGGCGTTGGTCGTCGGCATCCTCATCGTCGCGGCCATCGTGATCGCCGTGATGGGAGTGCGGCTCGGCCTCGTCGTCGCATCGATCGTCCCGCTGGTGGCCCTGGCCTCGCTGGCGATCTGGGCGCTTTTGGGCGGAGTGTTGCACCAGATGTCGATCGCCGCCTTGGTGATCGCTCTCGGCATGTTGGTGGACAACGCCATCGTCGTCGCCGAGAACATTCAATCGCGCGTCGATCGAGGAACGTCCCGCTTCGATGCGGCAAGGCAAGCCGTGCGCGAACTGCGCGTGCCTCTGGCAGCGGCCACCGGAACGACGATGGCGGCATTCTTGCCCATGCTGGCGGCGGAAGGAGCGACCGCAGCCTTCACGCGGTCGATTCCGCTGATCGTCATGCTCACGTTGGCCATGAGTTATCTCTATGCCATCTTGGTCACTCCGGTCTTTTCCAAGCTGGCGATCAAGTCCGGCACGAAGGTCGGACGCAGGCCTTCCAGCGGCGTGGCGGTCTCGCTCGGTGCTTTGGCGGTACGGCACCCCGCCTGGGTCTTACTTCTCGCCGTCATGGCCGTCGGTCTTTCTGCTTCGGGGATGAGCCGGGTGAAACGGCAGTTCTTCCCGGCTTCCGATCGAAACAAAGTCATCGTGGATCTGCGCCTGCCGGACGGTACGCATCTCGGTGCAACTCATGATGCGGTCACGGCACTCGAAGGAGCCTTCGCGGATGCGCCGGGTGTCGCTTCGATCAGCAGCTTCATCGGGCGCGGAGTGCCGAGCTTCTACTACAACCTGCCGCGCATCTCGCATGCTCCTCACTTCGCGCAAGTCGTCATGACCACCGACGGAATCGAGTCGATCGATGGGGTGATCGCCGGACTTCGCTCGTGGACGCGATCTCATCTGCCCGATGTCGAGGTGGTGGCGCGGCGCATCCAGCAAGGTCCGCCCATCGCTGCTCCGATCGAAGTGCGCCTCCTGGGAGAAAGCGCCGGCGATCTCGAGGCGGCGGCCGACATGGTGCTCGCCGCGTTACGCGACGTGCCCGGCGTCGAAGACGCCCGACACGATGCGGGCATCGGAGTGCCGACGATCAAGTTTCAGATCGACGATGCAAGGGCGGCACGCCGAGCCGTGACCCGCGACGACGTGGCCGTGGCCTTGTACGGCGCGACGCGTGGAAACGTCATCGGCTACTACCGGGCGGACGACGATCCGGTGCCCGTCGTCCTGCGCTCTCCGGAAGGCGAGCACTATCCGGTGGCCGAAGTCGAGGGGATCTCCGTCGGAAGTCGAGGAGGACGCCCCATTCCGGTGGCGGAAGTGGCTTCGATGGCCGTGCAGTGGCGGCCCGCGGTGATCCGTCATTTCGATCGCAAGCGAATCGCCACCGTGCGTTCCGAGGTCAGCGAGGGCATCGGTTATGCGCAGGTTCTCGAACGTTTCGAGCCGATTCTGGAAACGCTGCCGCTTCCGGAAGGAGTGGAGGTACGTTTCGGGGGCGATGCGGAAGGGTCGGGAGATGCCAACACCGCGATGATGAGGACGATTCCGCTGGGCTTGGTGGTGCTGCTCGGGATCCTGCTGGCGGAGTTCAATTCTTTCCGCCTCGTGGCGCTCGTGCTGGTGACGGTGCCGTTGGCGATCGCCGGGATCGTGCCCGGTCTTCTCTACGCCGATCAGCCGTTCGGTTTCATGTCGTTTCTCGGTGTCATCGCGCTCGTCGGGGTGGTCGTGAACAACGCGATCGTCTTGCTCGATCTCGTCGAGCGCTTGCGGATGGAAGGATCGGAGATCCATCAGGCGCTCGGAGAAGCCGTGGCTCGGAGGATGCGGCCGATTCTGCTCACCACGGCGACGACGGTGGCCGGACTGCTTCCGCTGGCGCTTTCCGACTCATCGTTGTGGCCACCGATGGCCTGGACCATGATTTCAGGGCTCGTCGCCTCGACCTTTCTGACCTTGCTGGTCGTTCCGTCGTTGTATCTGTTGCTCTTTCAACCGCGCGAAGTTCTGCTTCCTCGCCGGGGCGCCGCCGCATG
>JALUUK010000009.1 GCA_027021395.1 Acidobacteriota bacterium | reverse complement strand
GTTCGTCGCACCGTTTTTCCTCGAAACGACGCTGCGTTTCGTCGAGTCTGCGGCCTCGCTCGAAGGCGTGCGACTCGCGCTCGTCTCTCAAGACCCGCTCGAGCGCCTTCCTCGAGGACTGCGTCATGCGCTCGCCGCCTACCGCCGTGTTGCGGACGGGATGGATCCGCAGCAACTCACATCGGCGGTCCGCTCCATCGGAGGGGAAATCGGGCCGATCCACAAGCTCATCGGAGCCCTCGAGCAACTTCAAGAACCGCTCGGTGAAGTTCGGGAAGCTCTCGCCATCGAAGGGATGGATCGCGTAACGGCGCGCGGCTTTCGCGACAAATCTCTGATGAAGGACATCCTGCGCAAAGCCGGAATTCCCTGCGCCCGCCATGCGCTCGCGCATGATGCGGAAGAGGCGCTACGCCGCGCCCCGGACGTGGGCTTTCCCATGGTGGTCAAACCCCCTGACGGTGCGGGCGCTCGCAATACGCTCAAGCTCGACGGAAGAGACGACCTCCTAGCCTACCTGAAACAGACTCCGCCTCGCGCCGAGCAGCCTCTGCTGATGGAAGAGTTCATCACCGGGCGAGAGCATTCCTTCGATGCGATCTCCATCAAGGGACGAGCCGTATGGCATTCGCTCACGCACTACTTCCCCGCCCCTTTGGAGGTGATGGAGAACCCTTGGATTCAATGGTGCGTGCTCTTGCCGAGGGAAGTCGATCACCCCCGTTACGACGATATCCGGCGTGCCGCTGCGGGCGCGCTCGATGCTCTCGGCATGGACACCGGCCTGAGCCACATGGAGTGGTTTCGCCGCCGCGACGGCTCGCTGGCCATATCGGAAGTCGGAGCACGCCCGCCCGGCGCTCAGTTCACGACATTGATGTCCTATGCGCACGATGTCGATTTCTACAAGGCATGGGCCCGTCTGATGATCTTCGACACCTTCGACCCCCCGAGGCGAGCCTTTGCAGCGGGCGCCGCTTTCATTCGCGGCCAAGGGCAAGGGCGCGTGCAAGCCATCCATGGCCTCGAAAAGGCTCAGCGTGAACTCGGAGAACTCGTCGTCGAAGCCCGCCTCCCGAAAAAAGGACAATCCCCGAGTTCGAGCTACGAAGGGGACGGCTACGTCATCTTGCGCCATCCCAAGACGGAGGTCGTGGAAAAAGCACTCGAACGATTGGTCACCTTGATTCGCGTCGAGTTGGGCTGAAGCGTGAATCGGCCGATGCGGGTCCTGATGATCTCTCCGGGGTTTCCGGCCGATATGCCGCGCTTTACCCGCGCGCTCGCGAGCGTCGGCGCCGAGGTCATCGGCCTCGGCGATCAGCCCGCCGAAGCGTTGCCTGCGATGGCGCGCCACACCCTCTCGGATCATGTCCATGTCGGCATGCTGTGGGACGAAGATGCCGTCATCGCCGAGCTATTGAAGCATCCCGCAGCCCGCGAGGTCGATCGCGTGGAGTGCCTTTGGGAACCGGGGATGATGCTTGCCGCTCGGATCCGCGAGACGCTCGAGCTTCCGGGGCTCGATACGGCGAAGACACTCCCTTTTCGCGACAAGGAGGCGATGAAGCAGGTGCTCGACGAGGCGGGCATTCGAACGCCGAAACACGCCCGTGCGCGCAGCGAAAAACAGCGGCGGGAAGCCGCCGAGAAGATCGGCTACCCACTGGTCATCAAGCCCATCGCCGGAGCCGGATCCGCGGATACCCACGTCGTCTCCGAAGCAACGGATCTCGACACGGTGCTCGAGCGCTGCGCGCATGTCGACGAAGTCAGCGTCGAAGAGTTCATCGACGGCGAGGAATACACCTACGACACCATCACCGCCGAGGGAAAAATCCTCTATTACAACATCTCTTGGTATCGCCCCCGCCCCCTGATCGCGCGCAGCGTCGAGAGCCTATCTCCTCAGACCATCTGCCTGCGGGAGGTCGACAGCGAGGATCTTGGTGCGGGACGTGCGATGGGACGAGCCGTCATCGACGCCATGGGTTTTGAAACGGGCTTTACCCATATGGAGTGGTTCAAAACTTCCGAGGGCGAGGCCGTCTTCGGTGAGATCGGCGGCAGACCACCGGGAGCCTGCTCGGTCGAGATCATGAACTACGCCGAAGATGCCGACCTCTTCCTTTCCTGGGCGGAAGCCATCGTCTTCGGACGCTGCCTGAGCGGGCGATCCGAACGCCTCTACAATGCCGCCGTCGTCTTCAAGCGCGCAGAGGGCAGCGGACGCATCCGCAAGATCGAAGGGCTCGACGATCTGCTCGCTCACCATGGCGATCAGATCATGGAAGTGGCCCTGCTTTCCGTGGGACAAAAACGCCGTGACTGGATGCAGACTCTTCTCTCCGACGGGTATCTGATTCTGCGCGACGCCGAACTCGACGCCACACTCGCGCTTGCCGACAAGATCGGATCCGAACTTCGCCTCTTCGCCGAGTGACTTCACGTCCGCCTTCGCCTTTCGGACGACCGCCTCCTCCGACATCGCTCACTCCGCACTTCGGCGGCTCGCCACGACGACTCCGACACGGATCAACGCCGGCAAGAACAGCAACCAAGTCAGCACGAGAGCGACCGCGCTCGAAGCCGGGAAAGGAGCCGCCGAATCGATTCCGATAGGCACCCCGCGCACGAGAAGGTAGAAGAAGAGCGCCGATGCCGCTCCGATCACGCCGAGGCGATAGAGCGCCAAGACCAAGAAGGCGGCAGCGATGCCGTGTTCGACGAGGTCGATCCACGAACTCGAAAGAATGCTGGAAAAAGCGACGATGAGAATCCAGAGCAAGACGGCCCCGAACCAAGATCGGCGAGTGACCCTCCGCAGCACCGCAGCCCCTCCGGCCATCGCAAAGATCAGAAGAACTCCGACGCAGAACAAGACGACCATCCTCGAAGGAACGGCCGATGCCACACTCACTTCTGCAAGATGATGGCCATCGGTGATCACAGGCGGCCAGCCGACGGCGTTTCGCACGGCCCCCCAAAGGGCAACGCAAAGTACGCCCGCTGCGGAGTATCCCATCCCGAAAACGCTTTCGGCCATCACCTGCACATCCCTTACCCCGTGCGAGCGAAGGCGGTTCCAACCTTCCAGAGCAAAGGGCCACCACAGCGAGAGCGCGCCTTCCGTCGCTGCAAGGATTCCGAAGAAGAAGAAACCCACGAAAACCGCGGAAAAAAGCAACGCCGCAAATCCGAGCAAGAGCCGAAAGCCGAAATCGAGTGGATTGATGATGGCATCCGTCACGGCGCCGGCCGCCGTCATGAGGCCCGCAAGAAGCATGCCCAACGCCAAGCTTCCCGCCCAGTTGACCGCTCGCCGCATGGCCAGGACGATGAAGGCCGCCACCAGCATCAACCCATAGGCGACTGCCAGGGTGGAAAGAGCGGCGATATACGGCGTCGTCTTCCTCATCTCGACGAGATCGGCCGGAAGCTTTCCTTCCCCGAACGAAAGCGTCCTCTCGAAACGCAGCAATCGGCCGGCCTGCGTGTCGCTCGGGGCGCTCGGCTGAAAAGAGTCGATCTCGATCCGCTCTTCGAAATCAGGCGAGGGATTCCGCGGCACATAGGAAAGGCGCACGATGCGTCCGCCTTCGATTTCGATCTCTCTGCGCGGGTTCTCTTCGGAGACTTCGTAGTCTGCCCATTTCAGGTTCGCAGCACCGGCCAGGCGTTCGGAAAAGTCCACCGGGGCCTGCTCTTCGACGGGCCAAGCCTCAAAGGCGACGAGCCGTCCGTGCCCATCGAAGCGCAGGACGGCATCACCCGGAGCGGAAAGCGAAGAATCCTTGGCGAGAGCCGGAGCAAAGGGCCATGCGGCCTCCTCGTCATCCTCGGCGTGATCTGCATTTTCATCTCGCGGTCTACCCGTTTTCAAAGAGAAACCGATACCGCGGGCGGCCTCGCCCTGCAGTCGAGGCCATGCCTCCCGACCCAAAGCGGCGAATCCCCGGCGCACGATCTCGCCTTCGGTTTTCAACTTCAACCAACGCGTCTTGGTCGACTCTCGATACCCCAGATCTGCGAGCAGTGCGCGACCGCGCTCGCCCGCAGCCTCCTTGGAGATGTTCAGAGGCAGACGCGACCAAAGAGAGCGCGCAGGACTCGGAAGTACAAGCAAGATCGTAGCGACCAAGACGGCCGCAGCGGAAGCGACCAAGCTGCGGATCAGTCGGCTTCGTGGTTCCGTATTGACCCAGTTGCGCTCCGGAAGCAGGGCGGCCAGAGGTGCACCCTGCTCGACCGCAGTGAGAGCAAGCTGCAGCGATGCGACATCCTGAAAGCGATCCTTCGGATCCTTCGCCAAGCATCGCAAGATCACTTCCTGCAATCCGGAATCCATCTCGGCCACATGGCGGCCGGGCGGAACCGGAGTCTCCTCGCGATGCAAGCGCGCAAAATCATCGAGGTTCTTGCCGACGAGCGGCAAACGTCCGGCGACGAGTTCGTAGAGCATCACGCCGAGCGCGTAGATATCGGAACGCGCATCAGGCTCCATATTGCGGTCGAAAAGTTCCGGCGCCATGTACGCGGGAGTCCCACCTAGCTGCCCTGCCGGTCCGGCTGCCACACGAGCGAGGCCGAAATCCGTCAACTTCACCCGCCCGCTACGATCGAGCAGCACGTTGGCCGGCTTGAGATCTCCGTGAACGATGCCCGCCTCATGCACCGCGGCCAATCCGGCGCAGATCTCTCTCGCCAAACGCACGATGCCTTTTTTTCTCAGCCCGCCCGTCCAGCGCAGCACCGTCCCGAGGTCGGCACCGGCGACG
>JALUUK010000008.1 GCA_027021395.1 Acidobacteriota bacterium | reverse complement strand
GCCGGTGATTGTCGTCAGGTCGATGTCGAGCACGCGTTGAAACGAGTCGAGAAAGACGCCGTCTTTCCAGCGGTACAGGCCGTTGTTCGTTCCGAGCCAAAAGCCGCCACGGCTGGAGCGGGCGATTGCCAGGACGGAGGGGCGTTCCACGTTGCCGGGCGGTGTAAACTCTCGCCAGCGGTCGGATTCGATATCGCAGGTCCAGATCCGTCCGGACGCCTCGACGACTGCGAGTCGATCGTCGTCGAGCACACGAATGGCCAGCAAGCGCTCGTCGAGTTGTCGAGCCGGCGCCGCCTGATGAAGGACCCCGTCTTCAAAGAGCAGGAATCCGCCCGCGTCGGCGCTTGCCAAGAGCGTTTGGTTCTTCGTGACCACCACCCCCCTGATCGCGGTTCCAAGATCGATCGCGACCCATGAATCCACGACTCGACGATAGGCGGTGTGCATCCTGGCTCGACCGATGGGAAGCAGCCAGAGCGTTTTCTCCTGGAAGAACAACTTCAGGTTCTTGGTTTGACGTGTCGTGAGCGGTAGATCCGCTGACTTGTGCCATCGTTGCCCATCATAGTAGTAGAGTCCATTCCAGCACATGGCCCAGGCACGCACCTGAATTCCGCTTTCATCCTCGGGAAGAATGGCTAAGCTTCTGAGCGGTCCCGCTGCCGTCGGCAGGAGTGAATGTTCGTGGATACCTTGGGAATCGACTCGGAAGATCTCCGATCCTCGCCCCATGAGGATTCGATCCCCGACGGCTTCGCTCGCAACGAGCCGGTGGTACCTGTCGAGGCCGGTGATGGGGAAGATTTCAGCCGAACCGCTTCCATCGAGAAAGGCGACGAAGTGCCGTCCTAGGGTGAGAACGCCATTGCCGAGCGGGCGCACCTGGATGATCGGATCGTTCTGCAGTGCAGAGGAGCCGGGGTAGGGAGCCCAGCGGTACCCGTCGTATCGCAGAAGCGAGTTTCGGTCGTAAAGTGCGAGAAGCCCGCCCTCATTGTCCGACTGAATGCCGATCAGTTGGCCGATGCCGCTCGGTGGGTCGATCTGACGCCATCGCCAAGCTTGCCCGAGACGCTCCTGTAAGGGAAGGTCGGTTTTCAAGTCGACTGCCGCGAGCGCGCCTTCTCCGGCGAAGAAGCAAAGCAACAGCAAGCCCGCGCGCACGCCGAACCCGAGCTTTCCGCGCAGCCCAACGGCGAGTGGGATTCGATCCGGCATGGGCATCATCATACTGCGAAACGGGTAGGGAATCCGGGGTACTTTGATCGGCCCGCCATTGTTCGAACATGTCCGATAGCTCTTTTCGGCTTGCGCGGAGGGCTCACCATTACGATACATTTCCTTTGAGGGGATGCGCGCGGCGGCATGGACCACAGGAGGGCCCTCACACGAGGTTTCGGCGTGAGGTTGCCCTTGGAGAGCGGCTATTATGGGGCGACGATGTCGACTCTAAAACTCGAGCCCTCTGCGCAAGGCCGGCAGGCTGAGGACGGGGGAAATCTAGACTTTCTCGTGGGGACTCTGCGGAACTTGGCCCGCGTGGCCCGAGATCTGGACATGGTTCCGTTCGAGACGGATGATTCATCATCCGCCGAAGCCGACCTCGTGCCGCTGGTGAGTCGAATTCTGGCGATGAGCGTCACCGTGCTCGACAAACTCGTCGCCCACTACGAGAACCTCGACGAGGCAGCCATCACGGGTCCGGTTCAGTCGGAGGCAGGTCCGCAGCAGGCGAAGTCCCTCGCCGATCTCTGCGTCGTTGGTCGTATGGAGTTGTATCACCGGGGCGAAGAACTCAAGCAGGTCTCCGGGCAGAGCGACCACTGGGACTTGATCTCTGCGTGCAATTCATCCCGGGGCTCATTGATCAAAGTCGCAGTGGCGGTCGAGAATGCGATCTGCGAGCGTGAATCGTGGAATTCCGAGCTGGAGCCGGCCTACGACCGGAGCGTCTCCGTCGAGGTCCGCAGAGCCTACGTTCACTTGCGGCAGGGCGTCGCCGAACTTGGGTCTCCGGACGAAGGTTCGATCGAAGATCATCTCCGACACGCTGAAGAATTGATCGACGAAGTCGTGCGATCCGATGTGCAGAAGAAGCTACGAGTTTCCGACCGCTGTCATCTCAAGCGCCTCCAGCAAAAACTGAAAACCTGGCTTGCCGCAGGGCGAGGAGCCGATCATCAGTCGGGGTTCTATCTTTGGCAAGACTTCGTCGCGGTAGTCGAAATGCTGATGCAGATCAACAATCGCGAGGATCTCGTTCAGGGCGACAAGAATCACGCCGAGAAATTGCTTGCTTCATTCGAAAAAGCAAATTCCTCGCTCGTTCAGATTCCGGAGGATCTGCTTGGTTCCCTCAGGGCGCTCTATGGGCGCGATGCCGAACTCGACCGCGTGATCCGGCTTCTCGACGAAGGCATCGAAGATCGACTCCGAAGCATCCTGCAGCGCATCGTTCTCCAACTCGATGCGGGGGCACGCTCCTGACCGGCTGTGAAGCTCGCTGCGTTCCCATGCGACACCCGTATGGCGAAAGCCGCGCTATTTCGTCCGTCCGCCCGGCGGGTTCCTCTTCTGCATTTTCGCCCATGTGTCGCGAAGCGAGACTGTTCTGTTGAAAACGGGTTTTCCCGGCGCGGAGTCCTTGGTGTCGACGCAGAAATATCCTTTGCGTTCAAACTGCACACGTGTGCCGGGCAAGACTCGTGCAAGGCTCGGTTCGACTTTGCAGCCCTCGAGGACCTGAAGCGAATCGGGATTGAGATAGTCCTTGTAGTCCTTGCCCTCTTCGACTTGGTTCGGGTCTTCATTTAGGAACAGCCGGTCATAGAGACGTACTTCGGCGTCGATGGCGTGGGCTTTCGAGACCCAATGGCTGGTGCCTTTCACGCGTCGTCCGTCGGGAGAAGATCCACCGCGGGACTCGGGATCATAGGTGCAATGGAGTTCGAGAATCTCTCCCGTCTTCTCATCCTTGATGACGTCGTTGCAGGTGATGAAGTAGGCATAGCGCAGACGGATTTCGCGACCTGGTGCTAGGCGGAAGAATTTCTTGGGGGGATCTTCGCGAAAATCCTCGCGTTCGATATATAGTTCGCGCGAGAACGGAACTTCGCGTGTTCCGGCAGACTCGTCTTCAGGATTGTTGATGCAATCGAAGTATTCCGTCTTGTCTTCGGGATAGTTCGTCAAGACCACTTTGAGGGGATCCAGCACTCCCATCACGCGCGGTGCATGTCGATTCAGATCATCACGCGCGGCATTTTCGAGCAAGGTGACGTCGATCAGGCTATCTCTCTTGGCAACACCGATACGCTCGCAAAAATCTCGGATGGATTTTGGAGTGTAGCCGCGTCGTCGCAACGCTGAGATCGTCGGCATGCGTGGATCATCCCAGCCGTCGACGAACCCGCCCTCCACCAGTTCCAGCAGCTTTCGCTTGCTCAGCACCGTGTAGCTGAGATTCAGGCGTGCAAATTCGATCTGTTGCGGATGGCACGGTGTTGCGAGCGAATCGAGCACCCAGTCGTAGAGCGGGCGGTGGTTTTCGAACTCCAGGGTGCAAAGCGAATGCGTGATGCCTTCGAACGAGTCCGAAAGACAATGCGTGAAGTCATACATTGGATAGATGCACCAACGATCACCCGTTCGGTGGTGGGTTACGCGACGAATTCGATAGAGAGTCGGATCTCGCATATTGACGATCGGTGAGGCCATGTCGATTTTGGCGCGTAGGACATGCGCACCGTCTTCGAACTCGCCCGCGCGCATCCTGCGGAAGAGGTCCAAATTCTCGGTCACGCTCCGATTCCGATAAGGACTGTCCCGCCCGGCTTGCTTGAGTGTGCCGCGATATTCCCGGATCTTCTCCGCGGAGAGACTGTCGACATAGGCCTTGCCCAGCTCGATCAGTTTCACTGCGCTGTCGTATAGTCGCTCGAAGTAGTCCGATGCGAAAAAGAGCCGGTCCTGCCAGTCGAAACCTAGCCAATGCACGTCTTCCTTGATCGCATCGACGTATTCGACGCTCTCCTTCGCCGGGTTGGTGTCGTCGAAACGCAGGTTGCAGACGCCGCCGTTCTCCTCGGCGATACCGAAATTCAGGCAGATGGACTTGGCATGGCCGATGTGGAGATATCCATTCGGTTCCGGGGGAAAGCGCGTGACCACGCGGCCGCCGTTCTTGTTTTGGGCGAGATCGGCGGCGACGATCTCGCGGATGAAGTCGAGTCTTCCCGCATCGGTGCCGTTGTCGTCTTGCTCGGATGCTGCCTTCGATTCTGCCATGACCTCGCCCGTCTTCCCCGGCTGCTCTCAATCTGCGGAGTTCGGGGTATTCTGCCTCCCGCGGAGGTCGCTCGGCAAGCGAAGAATCCCCGTAGCAACTCGGCCTCGAAGGCGATAGAGTCGATCTCGAAACCGGCCCGTGCGCCCTGAGTGTGTTTTCCTCGACTCCGAGCCGCTGCGGTCCGCTGCAAGAGAGAAATCGATGTCCAGCCGAGAGGTCAGAACGCGCATAGCGCCCTCCCCGACGGGCGATCCTCATGTCGGGACCGCCTACCAGGCCCTGTTCAATCACGTCTTCGCCAGGAGCATGGGAGGCGTGATGGTATTGCGCATCGAAGATACGGATCAGCTGCGTTCGACGGCACGGTCGGAGCAACAGATTCTAGAGTCCTTGTCCTGGCTGGGCATTCCCTGGGATGAGGGGCCGGATGTGGGTGGTCCTCATGCCCCCTACCGCCAAAGCGAGCGGACCGCCATCTATCAAGAGCACGCG
>JALUUK010000007.1 GCA_027021395.1 Acidobacteriota bacterium | reverse complement strand
TAACGCAAGGCGCATGCCACACGCCCGTTCGTACATTTCCCGACCGCGCGAAGCACAAGATACGTCCGTCGAGCGAATCGCCGTTTTGGCGCATGAACCTGCAAGCACCCGAAACTCTCCTCTAAGTGCGCCATGCCTACCGCTTTAGCTTCTTCCTTACCGCGCAACAGGCTGAACGCGAAGATGGCCGAGCGCGATGCTCTCCTCGGAACGAAAAGTGAGCGTGAGCGTTTCCGGCCTCCACGGGTGCGGCATGACGCGACATTCCTGTGGAATTTGACCCAAGAACATGAAGGAAATACCCACTTCCCCATCCACGTAACCGCTTCTCGGTGCACCGCGGAAACGGTTTTACGCAGCCGAGCATGGTCGGCTCGAATACCCGGCGCATCGCCAAAGCCGGCACGCGCCCACTCAGCACCGAAAATTTTTCTCGGCCGGTGCGCCGAGGGTTCCTGTATCCGAAAGCCGCCAAGCGGCTTGAATCAGACCCGTAAGCAGAATTCCCGGCACGACGACGACCCACCACCCTCGCGGGAAGACGTGTTGCCCATCGGCAATCATGCGACCCCAAGAATGGACATCGGCAGAGGCTCCGACACCGAGAAACGCCAAGGTCGATTCGAGCAGGAGCGCCTCCGCAACGAGCATCGGCAACAAGACCAGAACCTGAGGTGCCACCAGCGGCAAGATCCATCGTCCGATTTGCCGCATGCGGCCGGCGCCCGAGGCGCGCGAAGCCATGCCGACTTCGGACGCGGCGATGGAATCGCTGCTCCCACTCACCAGGCGCGCCACGGACATCCACGATGTCAATCCGATCGCTAGGCCGACGCCGAGCACCGAACCTTGGAGCATGAGTCCTAGGACGAGAATCCAGAGAATGCGCGGTACACTCAAGCCGCCATCCGTCAACGTTCGAATCGTACCGGAAAGCGGCCGTGGAAGAATCGAGGCGGCGATCCCCAGCACCGTACCCAAGACGATGGCGACGAAACAAGCAATGCTCGAGACGAGAAGGCCCACCACGCCGCCGTGAAACAGTCGCGAGGCGACGTCTCGCCCCTGTGCATCGCTTCCTAGCCACATGACTCGCTGCCGCCTAGGCCCCGAAGCGCTCAATCCGGGAAGTTCACGCCGACCTCCATCCCAGCCGACGACGATCCCCCTCGGTGTATCCTCGATCGACCGCGCCCTCAGAAACCCCCCGCCGTCCAGAGGTATCTCGGAAACCACGGTTCCCGGAGGCAGCAGTTGCGCCGCGGTGATCGCCGCCGCCGGAGGCGCAGGCGACGGCGCCATCCACCCCCCGAGAAGAATTCCGATGATCGCGACAAAGCCGAACAAAGCGCCCCGTCGCCGGACTCGATGCGCGAGCACGAAGCGCCGAGGCCCTTGCCCGTTCACGGCCTCTCCTCGGCATGAGCTTCGATGCTGCGGTCGATGCGTCGAATCACGAGGTCTGATGCCGCCGAGGCGAAAACCACGAAAAAGGCGATGATCACGCTCGCCCCGAGAACCAATGGATAGTCCTGCGAGAGAATCGCCCCCGCAACCACCCTCCCAATGCCCGGCCATGAGAAGACCACCTCGACGACGATCGCGCCGGAGACGATGAGCGGAAGATCGAGACCGAGCAAGATCACGACGACACCGATCGACGGGCGCAAGAGGTGATTCACGACGATCTGAAACCGGGTCTTGCCTAGCGCCCTAGCCAACAGGAGATGCGCTTTTCGTTCGATCTCCGCCATGCCTCGAAGTTGATACCGCGCTACGGCCGCCAAGATCGGCAATGCCAGGCAGAGTGTCGGCAAGACGAGATGGGAAAGATGGAGCCCCGTGCTCGTCTCGCCCAACGGACCTGCATGCGATGCGGGCAGCCAACCCAGCAACGAGTGAAGGAAGAAAATGAGCATCGCTCCGAGCCAGAACTGAGGCAAGGTCGCGATGACGAGCAGCAGACGATCACCCGTCCGACGAACCTTCCGATCGGCGGCGATGAGCACGATCGCCAAGATCACTGCAAGCGGATATGCGCAAAGCAGTGCCGTCCCGCCGAGATACAAGGAGTACGGAATCGCTGCGGCCAACACATCGACGACGGGTTTCTTGCGCGAAATCGAAACCCCCATATCCCCGGAAAGATACGAGGTGACGGTGCGAATCATACGAGACGGCCAGGGCTGATCGAGACCGAGCGCTCGGCGAGTCATCTCGGCCTGTTCACTTCCGATTCCCGGTACATCGAGTCTTTGCGCCGGGTCGCCGGGAAGAAGCGTCGCGAGCAAGAAAGACGCGAAAAAGACGACGATCAGAGTGAGCACGCCCCGACCGATCCGCAACGTCAGCCATCTCCCGAGCATCACACCCATGCCTCGACCACCGATGCGCATACCGTCATCGAGAAGGTTGATCTTCGAGCACCCATTCCTCGAGGCGGTGGAAGGGTGTCATGGCCGTGGATTTCACCTCGAGAAGACGACGACCTACCGCGAAGAGAAGCGGCTCCTCGTAGACCATCGTATAGGGCTGCTCCCACCGAAAGACCTCCTGCCACAGTTTCCACAGGGGGCGCGCCTCCTCCCTCGACGAAGCGTGAGACGCAGCATCGAGCAATGCATCGGATTCCGCATCGAGAAACGACCCGAGATTGTTGCCGTATTCGAGCGCGGCATCGGAATGCAGGATGGCCTGCGGCTCGATACGAGTACCGACTCGCCAACCTCCGAAAATCGCGTCGAAGTTTTTGGCCCGCGCTCGAGCGATGTACTCGCCGCGAGGCAAGAGCCGTATCTCCGCGAGCACTCCGACCAGGCGGAGATTTGCCGCGATGCGCTCGAGCGCTTGCCGCCTTAGGGTGTTGTCCGCATTGACGAGCACTTCGATCGAGAGACGCCGCCCATCTTTCGAGCGAATCGCATCGCCGGGAGCCAACACCCAACCCGCCTCATCGAGCAAACGCTTCGATTCATCCGGCCGATAAGGTAGCGGCGGCCGAGAATCGTGGGCCCACAGCAGAGAAACGATCGGTGAAACGGCGATGCGTCCCTTGCCGCGCAAGAGTCCGTCGATCAAGTCCTGCCGATCGATCGCCAAGGTCAACGCCCTGCGCACCCGACGATCGGCGAGCACGGGGTGCGGGGCCTCGCGCTGCAGCCGCAGCAGATCGTCGCGCGTCTCGCCGCAGTAGGCCTGTCCTTCACATCCGCGGCGACGACGATCGCGGAGGTAGGCCTCCGGGTGAAGGAAATTCCAGCCGAGGAAAGTGTAGGAAAAGGAGGGAACGAAGCGCCCCCTGTCCGCAGCCTTCGTTCCCGTCTCGCGCCAGTACTGCACGGGGACCTTCGGTACGAAATCGATCTCCTCGTTTTCGAATGCGCGCAACACTCCATCCGTATCGGCGTAGGAGCGAATGACGAGACGCGCGATCTGCATGCGGCGGGCCCCCCACCACCGCTCGTCGCGCACCAGAACCGTATCCTGCCCATCGATTGCCGTGTCTAGGGTCAACGGTCCGCAACTGACCATGAGGTTTTCCCACGAAGTCGCGCGCCACTTTTCGATCGGCACGCGACGGTAGGCGACGGGAACGATCGCATCGTCGTTGGCGTCGAGGATCTGATCGGGATAGGCCTCGCTGAAGCGAAAGCGCACCTCGCGAGGGCCGACGCATTCCACGCTCTTGATGCGCTTCTTGAGATAGGCCCCCGGCCAGGCCAGAGCCTTCGCCCGCTGCACTTCAAAGGTGAACGAAACGTCCTCACAGGTGACCGGATCTCCATTGGACCACCAGGCATCCGAGCGAAGAAAAAAAGTCACCTCGAGCCCATCGGCAGAACGCTGCCAGGACTCGGCGAGCCACGGCTCGAATGCCGTTTGCCCATCGACGAAGGTCTCCCGTAACAAGCGCGGGTAGAGCAGGTCGAGCAAAGGCGAGGCCAACTCTCCCTCCGCCGTATACGGATTCCAGGAATCGACGGATCCCGTCGTCCCGATCCATAGCGTATCCTTCTGCTGGGGTGTTTCGGCTCCACCGCAGCCCGCCGAGAAAACGAAGCTAGACAGCACGAGCACTGCCACCGCCGTCAAAGCACGTCTCGCCCGGTCCGAGCCGGAAGGCATGTTCTCCATGGACAGCAGTTTGCCACAACTTGCGTCGTGGTTTGTGATTCCGATTCGCGCGCGGCATCACGGCAGGAGCGACGAGCGGGGGCGCGTTTTAGCCGCTCACCGTGAAATCGGATGTATCTCGAAAGGGCGGGACCTCTCTATTGAAGCGGGTACCGGGTGCAAGCTCGGTCGGGCATCGGTAGCTTTGGGCAAGTAGGGCATGGACAACGGGTAGAAACTCAGAATGGGGAACGACTCATGGGCATCCGCCGAAAGACTTCGGGAAAGATCTCGCAACGCCAACTCATCGAGGACATCAAGGGCGACCTCCTTTGCGAGCCGCCGAATGCGACGATGCGACGGGCCAAGGCCCTTTCCGCCCACCTCCCCGCCCCGGGGAAGCTTCTGGGAAGGGGTTTTCGTCTTGTATTCGATAGCGCTCTTCAGCCTCAAGTCGAGGGAATCCGGTCCGCCGGATCGGAGAATGTCCGCCGTCTGCTCTTCGACCTTCTCGACGGGATGGCCCAACTCGACCTCGAGATCTCGCAGGTCGCACGGGGCAAGGTCAGCGTCGCAGGGCAGGTCCTTCCTCCCCAGGCGAATTGCTCGGTGGCGATTCGCGGCGGCGGGCGACGAGCGAAGACAAAGGCGGAGTCGACCGGCGAATTCTTTCTTCCGCATGTGACC
>JALUUK010000006.1 GCA_027021395.1 Acidobacteriota bacterium | reverse complement strand
CACCGAGAACTCACACCAACGATCGCAGCCCTAGGTCCGGACGCAACGCCTTTTCGGCGAATCGATCGACATCACACTCCTCCCTGTGCATCTTCTTACTCTGACGCGAATCTCATGTCAATACCCGAATGACGAATAAGAGGCGCGCAAATCAAAACGAAGCGGCGCATTTCGTCTGGGTGCACGACATATTTGTCAGATACTTTCGTCCGGCCATCTCACGGGATTCCGAGCATCGTTCTCAGAAATCCTCGGGCCGCAGAGCCTGCAGCAGCGCAGGGCGTGGGTGCCGGTATGGGGGCTGAGCGCTTCGAGAATGTCGTCGATCTTGCCTTCGTCTAGTTCTTCGCTCCGTTTCTTGGCCTACTGCTTCGTCTGGTCGTTTCCGGTGCCGTAGATGACCTCGGCCACATCCCATGCGGAAATGTTGGCGGCCTCGACTTGCTTGCGAACTTTCTTCAGCTCTTGCTTCCGCGACGAGAAGATGTCCGGCCGTCCTTCTCGGCACGGCCATCTACCGACCGTATCAGTACCTTAGGGTTGTGGCAGGAGTGCCCGTGTCCATGTCGATCGCCGACGGCGGGATGTCTCATCGGCAATCCGGGATAGAATGCGCAAATGAACGACGCACGACGATCGATCTCCATCTCGCCGCGTGGCGATGCCTTTCGCGACGAGTGTGGGGTGGCGGCGGTTTTCGGTCATCCCGAAGCAGCGAAGATGGTCTATCTGGCGCTCTATGCCTTGCAGCATCGCGGCCAGGAAGCGGCGGGAATCGTGTCCGTCGAAGACGAAAAGATGCGTCGTCATGCCGGAACGGGCCATGTCGCCGAGATCTTCCGGGAGGAGGCCCTGCAGGCCCTCGGCGGCACTCACTCCATCGGACATGTGCGCTACAGCACCGCGGGGGAGTCTTCACGGGACAATGCTCAGCCGCTGGTCATGTCCCATCGCCGAGGACCGTTGGCCGTCGCGCACAACGGCAACCTCGTCAATGCGCAGGAAATCCGCAGGCGGCTCGAGAGGGTCGGTTCGATCTTCCGGTCGACCTCCGATACGGAAGTGCTGCTTCACCTCGTGGCGCGCTCACGGGCCGAGGGACTTCCAGAAGCTCTGTGCGAGGCGATCCGTGAAATCCGCGGGGCCTATTCGCTGGTGATCTGCGATCAGCGTCGCGTCATTGCCGTGCGAGATCCACACGGTTTTCGCCCTCTCTCTCTCGGCCGACTAGAGCAAGGCCGGCCCGTGCTCGCTTCGGAGACCTGTGCCTTCGATCTGATGGGCGCGCGTTTCGAGCGCGACATCGAGCCCGGCGAGGTCCTCGTCATCGGTCCGGACTCGGAGGAGTCGTCGCTCTTTCCCTTGCCGAAGCAACAGCCTCATCCGTGCATCTTCGAGTACGTCTATTTTTCGCGCCCCGACTCAAGGGTATTCGGGCGTTCGGTGGGAGATATCCGGCGCGCGCTAGGAGCGCAACTTGCATCCGAGCACCCGGCGGAAGCCGATCTCGTCGTACCCGTTCCCGACAGCGGCGTCGCAGCCGCCATCGGATACGCACGCGGCGCGGGCTTGCCCTTCGATTTCGGATTGGTGCGGAATCACTACGTCGGGCGGACTTTCATCGAACCGTCACAGTCCATTCGGCATTTTGGGGTCAAGGTCAAACTCAATCCCGTACGCTCTTTGATGGCGGGTCGTCGCGTCGTCTTGGTCGACGATAGTCTCGTTCGGGGGACGACGATGCACAAGATCGTCACCATGGTCAAGGATGCCGGTGCGCGAGAAGTGCATGTGCGCATCTCCTGTCCACCGACGGTCTCACCCTGCTACTACGGGGTCGACACACCAAGATCTGAGGAACTCATCGCGGCCAACGCAACGATAGCGGAGATCCGCGAGTATATCGGCGCAGATTCGCTGGGATATCTTTCGCTCGACGGGATGCATCGCGCGGTCGGCGGCGAAATCGGCGAGTTCTGTGCCGCTTGCTACACCGGCGACTATCCTCTTGCGCCCACGGATTTCGGTCGGGATGCCTCGCAAGATGAGTTCGGCGGTTCCGGCCCCGAGGATCTTCGGCAGCCCGGGGGCGGAGCGATGGAGGAAACGAGCGGATGAGCGACAACCGGAAGCCCGGCATGACATACAAGGAAGCGGGCGTGGACATCGATGCCCAAGAGCGAGCACTCTCCAAGATCAAAAGACACCTCGCTTCCACCAAGACGGCGGGCGTGCTTTCCGAACTCGGATCATTCGGGGGGCTTTTTCGTGTGCCGGAAGGGCTTGAAGATCCCGTGCTCGTATCGAGTGTCGATGGGGTCGGCACCAAGGTTCTGGTGGCGCAGAGGGCCGGACGCCACGATACGATTGGAGCATGCCTCGTCAATCATTGCGTCAACGATATTCTGGTGATGGGTGCGCGTCCTCTCTTTTTCCTCGACTATCTAGCCGTCGGGAAGCTCGATGCAGAAGTCGCCGAGCAGATCGTTTCGGGAGTCGCATCCGCCTGTCGTGAAAACGGTTGCGCGCTAGTGGGCGGCGAGACGGCCGAGATGCCCGAGATCTACGGGCGAGGGCACTACGACCTCGCCGGAACCGTCGTAGGAATCGTTTCGCGGAGCGCGATTCTCGATGCGGATCGTGTGATCGAGGGCGATCGATTGTACGGGATCGCTTCGAGCGGCTTGCATACCAACGGATACACGCTCGCGCGGCGCATTCTCCTCGAGCGTATGGAATTGGCCGATGACGAAGAGATCCCCGGCGTGGGCGAAACGGTGACCGAAGCCTTGCTGCGAGTGCATCGTTCCTACTTGAGATTGTTCGACGAGCCGTTGCTTCAGGGATACATCAAGGCGCTCGCCCACATTACGGGAGGCGGGTTGACCGACAACTTGCCGCGCGTTCTCCCGGATTCGCTCGATGCGGTGATCGACAAGGGGACATGGCCGGTCTCGCCGATCTTCACCGTGCTCGCTCGGGCAGGAGAAGTTCCGGAAGAGGACATGCTCCGCACCTTCAACATGGGAATCGGAATGGTTGCGGTGGTCGGAGCCGCCGATGCGCCGCGCTTCGAAGCGCACCTAGAGGCCGCCGGTGAGCGCTACTACCGGATCGGTACGATCGCTCCGGGAAGCGGTGCGGTACGCTTCGAGGGCGCACTCGAGTGGGGGACCCCATGAAACGGGTTGCGATCCTCATTTCCGGACGCGGTTCCAACATGGTGTCTTTGCTCGAAGGTATGCGGGCCGGTGAAATCGACGGGAAAGCGGTGCTCGTCGTCTCGAACCGTGCGGATGCGCTCGGGCTCGACAAGGCCCGTTCGTTCGGTGTTCCGGTGAAAGTCATTGCGCGGGGCGAAGCCAAGGGACGGGAAAGCCATGATCGTGCGGTGGTCGCTGCGCTCGAAGACGCGGGAGCAGAGATCGTCTGTCTCGCCGGATACATGCGCATCCTCACGCCCTTTTTCGTCGAGCGTTATCATCAGCGATTGATCAATATTCATCCTTCGCTCTTGCCCTCTTTCCCGGGCCTTCATGCCCAAGAGCAAGCCTGCGCATACGGCGCGCGCATCTCGGGCTGTACGGTCCACTTCGTCGACGCCGAAGTCGATCACGGGCCGATCATCGCGCAGGCGGCGGTCCCCGTTCTGCCCGATGACGATGCCGACGCGCTCGCGGCGCGGATTCTCGAGCAGGAACACCGCATCTATCCACGAGCGCTCGCGGATCTCTGTGCCGACCGGATTCGCTTGGAAGGGCGCCGCGTCATCATCGCCGGACGGCCGGTGAGCTTTCCCGGAAGCCTTTGCGTCTGCTGACGAGAACCCTCGAGCCGCGTCGGCTCCTAGCTCAGGCGGCCGAAAGCGACGAGGGAGATGTCGTCGTCTTGATCACCGGCAGCGATCCATTGCTTGATCTCTCCGACGATATGCTCTCCGATACTTCGCGGTGAAGGGGCGGCGGAGCGAAAGCAATTCATGATGCGCGGATGTTCGGCGTCATCGAAGGGGACTCCGGCGGGATCGGTCGCATCGACGAATCCGTCGGAATAGAAGAGGATCGTGTCACCCGGGTCGAGGGTGAGCGAGACGCTTCGGTATTCGCTCTCCTCAAAGAGGCCGAGGGGAAGGCCGGCAACCTCTCCCGTCACCTCGCTGACTTCATCTGTGCCGCGTTTGCGCAGCACGGGAAGCATATGGCCGGCGTTGACCAAGATGGCCTCATGGCTCCGAGGGTCGAGAATGGCCAAAACGAAGGTGACGAAGCGGTTCTTCATTCCAATCGAGCACAGACCTTCGTTCAGGCGCTCGACGGCCTCACTCGGACGAGAGGTCGAGACGAGGTGGAAGCGAACCTCGGCGCTTAGGCGAGCCATTTGCAGGGCGGCCGGTACCCCCTTGCCGGCGACGTCGCCGAGGGAGACGGCGATGCGTCCGTCCGGTAGCTCGACGTAGTCGAAATAGTCGCCGCCGACCGTCCGCGCGGCCTGGTAGAAATCGTAGAAGTCATAGCCGGCCACTTCGGGTCGCGAACGCGGCAGAAAACCTCGTTGTATTTCCTGGGCGAAGGCTAGTTCCTGGTGAAAGCGCTCACGTTCCAACACCGCGCCGTGCAGCCGGGAGTTATCCACGGCGATCGAGGCTTGGTTGGCGACGGTCACTAGAAGTTCGAGGTCGTCTTGATCGAATTGCGCGGAGATTTCCTGCGTGTCGATCTGGATGACGCCGAGACGGGCTCCGCCGGGGGAAATCATCGGTGCGCACATCACGGATCGGATGTGGCTTTCCAGAATCGATTCCGCCA
>JALUUK010000005.1 GCA_027021395.1 Acidobacteriota bacterium | reverse complement strand
GGATCCGCGCGTGACGGCGACGACGATCGTCGTCCCCATGCCGCGAAACTCGGGACATCGCTCGATGACGGAAGAAATCTTGCGATTGGCTTGTTCCATGGCCTGCTGCAAGAGTTCCGGTACCGACCCCTCTCGATCATTGGAGAGAATTTCACTGACGGCCTCGATGGCCAAACGCGAGGCGACTTCGCCGGCTGCATGTCCGCCCATTCCGTCGGCTACCGCAAAGACCCCGGCTTCCGGCAAGACCAGCAGCGCATCCTCATTGTGGGGTCTTAGACGGCCCTTATCGGTGTGCCCCGTGCCTGTGATTTTCATCGCCTTCACGCCTTCGTCCGCCACGGTCGTTTCTCTCGCCCACGGATGATCATCGCTTACGACCGGCCCTGCGTGGTGCGGAGGGTGCGGCTCGAGGCGTTTCGCCGAGATGATTCCGCAAGTTCATTCTGCAAGTGTAGCGCAGGTGCGTTGTCCGGTTCACGTTCGAGGATCGTGGCCAATGCTTCCCGCACCGAAGGCATCTCATCGACTTCGTAGGCGGTATAGGCGAGATTGAGCCAAGCGACCAAGTAGTGAGGGTTGATCTCCACGGATTTTCGGAAAGATCGAAGCGCCGGCTCGATCTCGCCGTTTTCGCATTGCGCGACGCCGAGATAGTTGTGGACGTCGGCGAAGAGCGGGCAGAGCATGGCCGCTCGATCGAGAGCTCCGACGGCATCTTCCCACTTCTCATCTCGCAGAGCGTCCACGCCCTCGTCGAAGTATCGGCGGAAACGGGCCATGTCCGTGCGGAACGCATCTTGATAAAGAGCTGCGGCGTCGTCGCGGCGTCCTTCGCTGAGCGCCTTTTCCGCAAGCTCGATCTTCGACTGCGTGCTCGTCCGTCGACTTTCGAGCGCCCGACGAAACGAGAGCTGCGCATCGTCGTAGCATCCGGAAGCCAAGAGGGCATGTGCCATCGAGAGTCTCGCTTCGAAGTACTCCGGATTGACGTCGAGCGCCTTTTGAAACTGCGCGACGGCTTCTTGGTACTTCTCCTGCCGGCAGAGGGCTTCACCTAGGCGCGCGTGCACGTCGGCGTAGCCGGGCATGACTTCGAGTGCTCGTTCATATTGTTCGACGGCTCTTCCGATCTCACCTTGGCTTTCGAACTTCGATGCGGCGCCGATGCGGGTCTGGACGAGATAGTACTGGGCGGCTCGGCGATCGGAGGAGGAGAGGTCCTTGCTCTCCGTGAGCACGCGGGTGAGAAACTCGGCGGCGCGCTGATGCTCTCCCCTCGAAAAGTGGAAGACACCCGACTTGAGCTGGTAGTTGGTGTAGTGCTGGCGAACTTGATTGATGGCACGCATCGCTTTGGCGGGATTCTCCCTAGCTCCTGCACGGATCCCTATTCTACCGCGCTTGGTCCCGGGCTTCCCCCGGATTTTGGAAAAACAATGCGCCCGTCTCGGCTACTTTCCCGGACGCAAGCGGACGCGTTTTCTGGCTTCGCGGACTTCCATCATCTTTCTCGCATGGCGCCGGACCGCATCGGAGACATTACGATTCTTGGCCAGCATCTTGAGGTCCTTGTCCTTGAGCAGCGCCACCTTGCCGAGAGCGATCTCCGGAGGACATCGCGGATTTCGGATGAGGTTGTGTTGAATCGAATACGATTTTCCGAATTTCTTGTGACGCGCGACGAGGCGGAGCAGTTCCGGATTGACGTTGCGACTGAAGGAGACGTTCTCTGCTTCGGCCTCGGTGAACTTGGGGTTCTTGATCACGGCGGTGCAGACCAAACGATTCGAATCGCCGATGAGGATGCGACGTTCTTCCTTCGAACCGAAGAGCGCGACACGGAGTTTCTGTCCCACGTTGAGTTTGCTCAAACGTCGCAATGTATTTGAGTCCACTTCATCGTCATCGCCTTCTCCGAGCAATTCGCTTCGCTCGAAGAGCACGGCGGCGTCGAGGCCGAGATCGAGTTCGGGGAGCAATGCTTCGACTTCAGCATCGATTCCCAAAGCCGCCAGCTGCGGATCCTTTGCCGGGGTCAATCCGGAGTCGGGCCACGACGCACCGGCCTCCTGCTCCGGCTCGCATGTTTCGTCAAGGCCGCTTGCGTCGGCTTCGTCGGCCTTTTGGGCCTTCGCGACTTCTTCGACGTAGTCGAGCAGGCGCAGGCGCGCATTATTCGGTAGTGCCGGATTGTCCAAGAGGCGTCGCCTGAGCGCTTCGGATGCGAGAAGAGCGACCTCGTTGCCCACGAGCGCGGCCAAGACGTCTGCTTCCGCCGAGGCGGCGAGTTCGAGCAGAGCAGCCGAGTCCGCACGAGGATGGCGAGCGATCAGTGTTCCGACGCGGCCGCGGTGGGTCTGATCGGTGGCGAGCCAGGTCAGCACCGCGGGATGAACGCTTTCGGCGCTTGCCAAGGACCGGGCTTCTTCCGGGCCCAAAGCGGCGAGAGATGCGTCGGCCGCCGATCGAACCTCTTCTTCGGCGTCTCGGGTCAACAGGACTTGCACGCTCGTGAGTTCCACGAGGTCTAGCGGCAACGCCCCGCGCGCTGCGGCACGACGGGCCGGCAGCGGAGCTTTTCCCGTCTCGATGGCCGCGAGGAGATCTTCGAAGAGGCTTCGCGTCGCGGTCACGGGCCGAGCCTACCGATTTGCTCCGGGGGGGCCGAACGGCCGAACGAAGATCGCTCATCGGAGTCGAAGACGAAAGTCTTGATCAGGTATCCGCCGCCTCCGAGCAGGGCGAGCAAGAGGATGATGACCGCTATGAGAACGATTCTTCGCAATCTCTTTCGGCGGAGTGCCTCCGGCGATGACGCATCGGAAAACCCTTCGCGAAAGGGATCGCCGTCGGTCGCGCTTCCGTCTTCGGTGAGTCCTTGCTGCTTCAATTCGAAGAGGTAGGCATGAATGGTTTCGGTTTCATCGGTGCCGATGAAACGGGAGTAGGCACGTATATAGCCCTTGGTGAAGGCACCGCCTGGAAGATTGGCGAACTCGTTCGCTTCGAGGGCTTCGAGATAGCGGACGTTGATCTTGGTGGCCTCGGAGACCTCACGCAGCGAAATCCTGCGAAGTTCGCGCTCGCGGCGAAGCGATTCCCCGAAGGACGGCATCTCCCTCGCCTGCTTTCTGGGCGCATCGCCCGAAACGGCGGGATGATAGGCGTTGTCGGTCCTAGGTGCCAATCCTGCGGATTCGGAAGGCGTCGGCCCTTCCGCGGGATCGACGGCGACAGCGGATTCGCTCGCCGAAACCTCGGTGCTCGCATGCGCAGACGAGCGGTCGAAAGCTCCCGACGCCCGGCGATTGCGTCCGCGTCGACCCTTACGTCCCACGACGGTCTCCCTCGCGCCTAGCGGCGTACCTTTGAACGATGGCCTCGGCCACCTTACGAGGATAATGCGGCGCTTTGTCGTCTCGGGCCACCCTCTCGATCTCTGCATGGTCCATCTTGCGTAGGCATCTGAGCACGGTCCGAGGATTCGCCCTTGGATGGGTGGCAAGCAAGCGAAGGATATCTTGCCGAAGGGACCAGCGTGCGGATCGCGAGAGTCCTTCGATCAAGCTTGCCGGCAGCGTCTCGCGTGAAAGCAGGTCGACCATGTCTTTCGGGTCCAGCGTGGGGTTTTCTGCGCAGGCCATCAGCACGCCGCCGTCGTCGTTCTCGAGCAGGATTCTGAGGACGCGGCCGCGAGCCATCCGGGCGAGCGCGACCGTTTCTCCGAGGCTCATCGATTCCAACCCGCCAAGTAGCGGGGCTTCGAGCAGGGGCCTGATTTCGGAGCGCGTCAGCGGATCGGCGACGGCCTCGGCGAGTGGACGCCACGGGCAGGTGCTCGCGAGACGCCGAACGGCGGTGCGGCTGAGGGCGGGGTGCCGGAGGAAGGCCCGCATCAGGGAAGGATGGGAAAGCGGCGACCATTTCTGCAGCAGGTCTTCGACGATGTGGGTGGGAAGCGTGCGGTCGCGCAACAAAATGCGTAGGGAGGCGGTGGATTCGGGGTCGGAAGCAGGTTTCCCGCTTCGCGGGGACCCCCCATCCCGCGAGAATTCACGAGGTCCGTCGGCCGGCGAATCGTCATGGGGCGAGAATGCGTGCACGAACTCTCCGAGGGCGACGCGGGGCACGTTCGCGCCGCTCATGCTTGCGCAGGGTGCGGGGCCTTTCGACGGCCATGGGCCGTTCGCGCGCATCGGGCGGCGAATACGGGGGCGTTTGCGAGAATTCCGCGCCGAAGACTTGCGGAATATCGACCCTAGAGGGTTTTGCTCTCCGCTCATCTGCATGGGTTCTTGCGCGGCGCTCTTTGCCATACGCTCTCGAAAGAGGGCTCTTTTCCGTGAACCTCCGCCAAGTGCTCCCGCCATTCTGCTCGATTTCGCAAGACGAGAAACGAGGCTCTGATAGGGAACGTTTCGACTCGCGATTTTCTACCACACGGGCTCCTAGAGAATATAGGAAGAGAGCGCATCCGGGGACAAGGTGTTTTCGCGCAGCAGGATCGCCGATCGGATGCGGGTGTCCGTCATTTCCGGCCGGGAGGGCTGAGCAAGTCGACGCGGGCTTCGATCACCGTCTGCGCCTTCGCCGCCCGGAAGATGCAGCAGAGCCCCTGCCGGATCATCTCGAAGCCTCGCTCCGAGCGCACGATGGTTTCCACGGGATAGGCCCAGAGCTCGACCTCGCTCGAAAAATGCCAGTCGATGCGGCAACGCTCGCTCCCTCTCACACACGAGACGCGATGAGCGGAGTAGGGGCCGTCCCAAGCCGGCGCGTCCTTGGCGGCCGAGAAGACGTCGACGTCGTCGGCCCGCAGCTCGAAACCGTCGGGCACGGCGATGTTCCATTCGACGGCGAAGATCTCTCGCA
>JALUUK010000004.1 GCA_027021395.1 Acidobacteriota bacterium | reverse complement strand
ATTGCTCGGCGTCCGGCCTGGCTGATCACGCACTACGGTCAGATCCCCGTGGACCACGAATATCACCGAAAGCACGCACCGGATCTTCTGATCATCGATGCGATCCAACGCGCGGGAAACCATCGCTTGCGCATAGCGCGACTGCTCGGCAGCATCGACGCTCGCTACGTCTTCGCTCTCGCCGGCATTCCGCTCGAGGATAGGCTCGAAGATGCCTACGCCATCGGTCAACTCGTCGATCAGCGACTGCTTCCTCCCCTATGGCAACTCGAACGCGACCATTTCGTTCGCGACCGGAGCGGCAGGAAGATCGTTCTTTGTCGCAACGTCGATGCGCTGCGGCCGAAGCTCGCGCCGGCTCTTCTGCGGCGTCGACGCGAGGATCCGACGTCTTCTCTTCCCGATCGCCTGCACTCCACTTCGTATTTTTCCATACCGGATGTCGTCAAGTCTTCGTATGACGAAGCGCTCGAAGAACTCACCGATCTCTGTGTCGAACCCGTCTTTCTTCCCGGCGAAGCCGGTCGCGCGTTGGAGCTATTGGAGGTCGCGCAACGCCTCGCCGGCGGCATGCTCGACCCGCAAGACGCCGCAATGGACCCGTTGGAAGACGAATCTCCCTGCGACAAGATCAGCGAGCTTCGGGTGCTGCTCGAAGAACTTTGCCTCGGGGAGGGGCGCAGGGTCGCCGTCTTCTCTCAGTGGGCGGAGAGCACACGGCAGACGGCTCGGATTTGCGACCGCTTGAGTATCCCGGTGCTCCTGCTCGACGACGACACCCCCCCTCGGCGTCTTCCCCGTCTGATGCGTGAATTCTTCTCCGAGAAGGGTCCCGCCGTTCTCGTCGCTACGGACCGTGTCCTAGACGACCTCGAGGACTCGATCGAGGTAGAGGTCGTCATCCTTGTCGATCATCCTTGGATCCGTCCGATGCGAAGGCGCCGACAACGCCGGCTGCAGCGCCCGGCGCCTCATCCGCCGCCGCTCGTCGTCTCGTTGATTACGGAAAAAACCATCGAAGAGAAGATCGTACGATTGGCGCGAGATCAGCCCGACTTGCTTGACTCCGCTTTTCGCGGTGATCTCGAGCAGCCGATCGCCGACCACATCGACCCGCAATCTCTGCGGGCCATGTTGCGCGCGTTGATCGCCGGGGACGATCGAAACGATCGGAATCGTGCGACGGTGGATGGCGAAACCTTGCACCGCATCGTCTCTGCGCTCGCCCCCTCCATCCCGCCAAGCCATCGCGCCTCGCTGGCGGCCGTTCTACGGGCGATGGCCGATGCGCTGGAGTCGAAGGAGTAGCCCGCCCAACGACCCTCGATCCCACGTCCGAGATGTAGGCGATTCGATCACCACCGATTCGACGGAAAGAATCGCTCCCTGCTGCTAGGGTTTCATCGTGACGATGCGAGCCCCACGATGAAATCCAAGAGACATGATCGTGCGACGAAGAAGGGATCGAATGTGCTCCCGTTCCCCTCTGCGCTCGTCCCCCCGGCGGAAACTCGCGTACGGCCCTCGGCGGAAAAGGACGCATCCGTTTCGAGAGAGATGACCGTCAAACGCATGGCACGCGCGGAAACCTACCTGATCGAAAACATATCGAACCAAATCCCCAGGGCCCACGACACGAATTTCATCGATGAAGCATGGGAGGAATTCGCGCTCGGCTGGAATTTCGAAGACGATCCATCGCTGAGCTTGGCTTATGCCCCCCTTTTCGTCCCTTGGTTTCTCTACTGCTGGGCGCCGCACCGCAGTCGCTCCATCGACATTCCGAAAGATGAAGCGAAGAAATCGATGGCGAGGGTCTTTCTTGAAAATCACCATTCGAAGCTCGATCGCTTTACGAGGCGTTACCTCGAATCCGCGCTGAATGCTCACTTTACTTTCTTTCGAGTCGAGCATGCCGAAAAAGGTGTCGGAGTTCACTTCTACGATCTCGTGCTTCATCGCCCCATTTTTCTCGATATGCCGTTCGTCGAGCTGAACGTTCCCGTTGGGGTCATCTTTTTCTTGAGACCGGTCGAGGTCGATGGTTGCCGGTCGATCAACGGTGTCGGACCCACTGGTCTCCGCCCGTTGTGCTTGTGGAAATTGGCGGAAAAACTGGAAGTCGAGAGAAGATGGAACATCGGCAAGGTGGCCAACCGGCAAGACCTCCTGCGCGAGATCTACTTCAAGCTCGAGAACCAACACGCTGAAAGTGGAGTCCGGCATCTGATGAATCTACTCCTATCTTCTCATACCGGATATACTGCCGAACAATGGACTCGCTTTCTCGACCGCCCTGCAACATGGCTCGCCGGCAAGACACTGCGGCAAGCCGCTCGAAACCCGCGACAACGACGTCTCGTCTCGGCCTTTTTCGACGAACTCGACATTCTCGCCGAGAACGCGGACATTCGCTCGGTGCTGAAGGACACAGCGCGCATACGAAGCATGCTGGGCCTGAACTTTCCCTGACTCCATGTGCCGGTGCATGCGCCGCCCGGCTGCTTTACACTCGGCAGGTCATGACATTGCCGGAAGAGATCACCAGAAACCGAATCGAATATCTCGAACGCGCGCTACGCGCCCTGCAAGCCGAGCTGCGCGAGATTCTCGAGGGGAACCGCGAAGGCACGAAGCCGGTCGACCTCGACGAGCCCATCGGCCGAATCTCTCGCATCGATGCTCTTCAGCAACAGCAGATGGCGCGTGCCAGTCGAACCATGCAACAGCGGCGTCTCCTACAGATCGAACATGCTCTGCAGGCCATCGAGGACGGCGAATACGGCTATTGCCGCGAATGCGGCGATGAATTGAGCTGGAAACGCTTGCGAGCACGCCCGGAAGCGCCTTTTTGCATCGCCTGCCAAGAGCAGCGCGAGTAGCGATTCTCGGTGGTCTATTCGAAACGAAATTTCCGGGCGGCATAGCGTCCAATGAGAAGAGCGGATGATGCGAGCAGCACGATTGCCGGCAGGGCGCCGGCGGGTTCGGCCTGAAAGGATACCAATCGATGTAGAGCATTCATCGTCCACCCCGTCGGCAGCAGATGCGCGAGGCTTTGCATCCAATCGGGCGTAATCTCGATCGGCCACCAGCAGCCGCCGAGAGCTGCCAACAACATCGACGAAAGCACGGCGATTCCGGAGGCTTGCTTCTCGGTTTCCGCGAGCGTGCCGAGCAACAGCCCCAACGACGCGCAGAATGCCGCCCAGAAAAACAGCAAGACACCGACCATCGGTAGATTCGGCCCCCAATTCATGCCGAAGGCGAGCGACCCGATGAGCATGCCGATGGCGATCTGCACCAGACCAACCAGCATGTAACCTGTCCATTTCCCGGCGACAACCTGCCCGCGGCTGACGGCGCTCGCGGCGAGACGCCACAAGAGGCGCTGCTTTCGTTCGAAGATCAACATCGCCGGGCCACTCGTCAACAAGACCATCATCGTGAACATGACCATCGTTCCCGGAATCGCTTGCTCGAATCCCGTAGGGATCTTCTTTCGCTTCCCTGCCGGTTTTACGTCCATCGAGAGGCTCCGCGGCATGGCTCGCAGCGCGGCGAAGCTATCGGCGTCGGCGTTCGTCCCTGTTACGGACAGCACACTTAGATCCGCCAGCACCGTGTAGACGGCACGTTGAATCCTCAGCTCGTCGAATTGCCGACCGATCCCATCCGACTTGCGTCGGAAATCAACCGTGGTCTCGACCCCCGAAAGGACCTGATCGGTCAATCCATCGGGGAGAATGAGCTTCCTCTTGTAGCGTTCCAGATCTTCATCCGACTCGGGAAAGCTCAATTTGAAGCCGTTTTCCTCGAGCCGACGCATGACTTCCTCGACGAGAAATCCTCCATCTTCTGGAAGCTCCACCGCCATGATGTCTTTTCCCGTCGGGGATCCTCCAAAGTTACCTGTGATGTTGCCGATGAAGAAAAAGAAGACCACCGGCATCAGAAAGGTCCAAAGTGCCGTGCTTTTCTCGCGAAGCATGTACTGTAGCTGCTTGACGGCGATAAAAACGATTTGACGCACGAGCGCTTCACTCCACCGCGAAGAACTTCGCAAGTCGGCGACTCGTCGCGAAGAAGAGAAGAGCGAGTGCGAGGCTCATCACCGCCCCCGGCAGGAGTAGCGCACGAAGATCACTACGATCGAAGAGAAGATCGCTAAGATGAGTCAGCGCCCAACCGTTGGGTGTCATTCGGCCGATGGAGGCCATACTCGCCGGCATGGCCTCGAAGGGGAAGAAACTGCCGCCGATCATCATCAGCGGAAAGATGAGCATACTGAGCGCCAGATTGCCCCCTCGACGTGAAGGCAGATGCACCAGAATGAGCATCATCATTACCGTGAAAACCGAGCCCGCCAACGTCGACCATGCCACGGCCGTAGGCAGATTGCTCAGCGGTAGACCAGTGTAGATCATGCCCAAACCGAGGATGGCCAGCGAAACGCAAGCGATCAAGACCGCATTCGCCAAGAGCTTTCCCGCGAGAATGCTACGAATCGAATGAGGAAGAATCATCGATCGGCGCAGCGTCCCCGCATTCTTTTCCGCCCACAGATCATCGGCTAGGCCTTGCGCCATGAACATGAGCGACATGAGCAATACACCGGGAACGAAGAGCATGCGCAAATCGACTTCTAGGACTGCGCCGCTGTTTTCCTTTGCTCGCTGCTCTTCTTCGATGGTCGTTTCTACGGTCAAGACCGGGGGAAAAAGATATTTCCCGAGGCGTTGCATCGCCTGATTGACGGAAACGGCGACGCTCGCAACATCGCGGTCTGCCGGCATCTCGCCTGCGGCGCTCGCTTGATCGAGGACCTTCCGAATGTCATCTCCGAAAATACGGTGCACGTAAAATGTCGCATCTACGAGAA
>JALUUK010000003.1 GCA_027021395.1 Acidobacteriota bacterium | reverse complement strand
GTGCTGGTCGGTCTCCTTTGATGAAGCGAATGCACTGCAGCAATTGGCGCTTCGCACTCTTCCTGCTGATCATGTCGGGCTTTTGGGCCAGCTTCAATCAGATCTTCTACACGATGCCCGAATATATTCGGGACTTCGTCGAAACTCGCCCCGCCATCGAATTCGTCGAGGGGATCTTCGGTAAGAGCGACGCCCTCGATCCGGACGTCGGCCCCGCTGCGCAGATCGCTACCATCAATCCCGAAGAACGCCAAGAGATCATCAACAGAATCAAGCCGCTGGTTTCTCAGGTCTTCGGCACTTCTATGAGCGCGGCTGAGGAAGCTCAGCAGGGATCGGCGGTTCGTGCGCAGCTTTCGCGCGAAGTACTGCGAGAGGCGTCGCGTGATTTGTTACAGACCAAGGTCAGAATCGGGCCTGAGGAGTTGAACGAAAGGATTCTTGCGAGTGCGGGAGATGTCGACAAGCTGGCCGACCAGATCATGATTCGAGGGCGGCAGGTCAATCCGGAGTTCGTGATCAACATCGATGCCGGCGCCATCGTGTTGTTTCAGGTGTTGGTTTCCTTTTTGATGATGAAGTTCCATCGGTTCACGACGATGATCATCGGCATGCTGATCGCGGCGGTGGGAATCGCGCTTCCGGCATTGGGTGGCGGCGAGGGAATGATCGGCGTAGGGGCGTCGATCTGGATCGTTGCGGCGGCACTGTTCATTTTTGCAATCGGCGAGATGATGGCCAGCCCTACCAGTCAAGAGTACATCGGTAGAATCGCGCCGCGGGACAAGAAGGCGCTGTACATGGGCTACTACTTCGTTTCCGTGGCGCTGGGCAATCTATTCGGCGGTATTCTCTCCGGGGAGTTCTACGGTTGGCTCGGTCGAGACATGCAGCGGCCGGACATCATGTGGCTTTGCTTCGGCGGTCTCATGCTCTTTACGGCGATCATATTCATGCTCTACAACAAGTTCGCGTTGTCGAAGGAAAATGCCGATACACTGACCGATTGATCTGTGCGACTTTGGTTGTGGCTGAGAGGTGAACCATGAGGGTACGTTCCGGGGGATTGCTCGTCTGTGCGGCGGCGCTACTGCTGTCTGCATCATTCGAGACCGTCGCAGGGCAGAACGAAGAAAAGCTTTTCTTCGAATCTCGTGAGGATATCCCGGCCGCTTATCGCTGGAATCTTGCGGATATCTTCGAGTCTACCGATGCTTGGGACGAGGCGGCGTCCGCGTTGCAGGCTCGATTGCCCGAACTCGAACCGTTCAGGGGGCGCATCGCCGAGTCGCCGAAGGTGCTCGCTGATGTACTCGATCTCAGCTTCGAACTCGGCCGGTCCTTCGAAGATCTCTTCGTCTATGCCGGCCAGTGGCAGCGAACGAACACCAGAGACTCCCGGGCGAACGCCTATGCCGGACGGGCTGAAAGCCTCGGTGCCGAGTTTGCGTCTCATCGCGCTTTCATCGGAGCGGAGATCGCCGTGATCCCACAGGAGAAGCTCGAGCGCTTCCTCGAGGAACCTCGTCTCGCGTCCTACGCGCACTACATCGCCAATATCAGACGCACTCGCTCGCATATCCGCTCCGGGGAAGTCGAAGAGGTGCTTGCGGCCTCGCAGCAAGTGCGGGGCGCTCCCGCTCAAATTTACCAAGCCATCGTTTCGGCTGATATCAAGTGGCCCGAAATTACCGACGAGAACGGCGGGAAAGTTCGAGTCGTTCCGGCGCTCTTTTATTCATTCATGGCGAATCCGGACCGGCGTGTGCGCCGCGATGCGGCGCTGGCGCTTTTCGGGACCCTCGATGATTTCGGAAATTCTTTGGCGGCCACATTTTCTGCATCGGTGAGCAAGGATATCTGGCTGGCGCGCACGCGAGGATATGGCTCATCTCTCGAGATGTCGCTCGATCAAACGAATGTACCGCGGACGGTCGTAGAGCAGTTGATCACAACCGTCCACGACAATATCGATGCGATTCACGACTATGTCGCTCTTCGAAAGCGGGTGCTGGGTATTGAGAGCTTTCATGTCTACGATCTCTACGTGGGGATGGTACCGGATGCGGAAAAGCACTACACCTTCGACGATGGGTGGCGACTCGCCATGGAGTTTTGGGAGGATACTTTCGGCGACGAGTACGCCCTTGTGGCCAAGCGGGCATTGAAAGAACGCTGGATCGACGTGTATCAGAGCGCCGGCAAGCGCGGTGGTGCCTTTTCTTGGGGGAGCTATAACTCGCACCCCTATCTCTTCCTGAATTGGGGAGGGACGCTAGAGGATGTTTTTACCCTGGTGCATGAGATGGGCCACTCGATTCACACGCACCTCGCGAATGCCGCCAATCCTTCACACGACGCCGACTACGGTCTTTTCGTGGCTGAGGTCGCTTCAGTGGCTTCGGAAAGCCTCTTTTTCGAGTGGCTCTATCGCCGTGTGAAAGATCCCCGCGAACAGCTGTCACTGGTCAATCTTAGAATGAACAAGGTGACCGGCACATTTCTCCGGCAGATTTTCTTTCACGAATTCGAGGCCGCCGCCCACGAGGCTGCGGAACGCGGCCAATCATTGACCAAGGCGTCGCTCGGAAAGATCTTCGGTGATCTCTGGCTCCGATACTATGGAGATGAGGCTACGCTCGACGAGGTGTATCGGAGCGGCTGGGCCCGCATTCCACACTTCTATCGCACTTTCTATGTCTGGAAATATGCCACGTCATTTGCTGCGGGCGAAGCGATCGCCGCGCGCTTTCGTGCAGGTGACGAGAACGCGGTGACGGATTACCTCGCAGCGTTGAAGCTCGGCGGCAGTGTCTATCCGATGGAGGCGATTGCTCGTACGGGGGTTGATTTGAACGATCCGGAGGTGATTCGCACGGTACTCGTTCGCTACCGTGAACTCGTGGCCAAGATGCGCGTGCTCCTCGATCCGGCGGCAGTGAACTAGCGCGAGGGATTCACGGATAGTGCCGAGCAAGAAGGACCATTGGGTCGGGTCGGCAATCGCGAATCAGGGATCGGCTTGGACAAAGACGGGCCAGATCTCGCGCGGTATGTCTCGCACCTTCTCGAGCGCGGCGCGGATCTCGGGGGTGAAATGCGCATAGCGTTCGATGAAGCGTCCAGCACGCTCATAGTCGCCGGTGGATTCGATCGCGAGCAACTCCTCGGCGAGACTGCGGAGAGATGCCGGCCATTTTGAGACGACGGCACGAAAGCGCCCAGCGTCGTTGACGACGACCGCGCCTCGTTCGAGATGCCATACGAGTTCCATCGTCGATGCTTCGGCGTGGGCTTCACCGAGTCGCATATCACGAAAAATTCCGGCGAGTTCGGTGACGTAGATTCTTGTCGCTAGATCTTCAGTGATCAATCCTTGCTCGACGAGATGGGGAATCCCCAGAAACCCCGCTACGGTCGCCTTGCATTCTTCGATAGGGCTGTAGCGCTCGCGCAAGGCCTCCGCCAAGGAGATCTCTCGGCCTTGGTGTTCTACGGTGCGTGGGCCGAGCGCATGGGCCAACTCGTGCAAGGCCGTGCCGTGAAGATATCCCTCTCCGGTGACCATCGGAACCTGCATTTCATCGAGCACGCGTTCGGCGACGGGGCGAATGATTTCGTTGACGCGTGCGTTGATGGCTGAGACGGAGAATATCTTGCGGGTTCCGAACTCCGTCTGCACCGCAGGGTCGTTGGGAAGGTTGGTTGCGACGAAGGTATACCCCGAGCGGAGGCCTTGGCCGCTGCGAAGAACATCGTGCATGGCAACGAAGGTCGACATCACTTCGACCTGGTCGTGCCTTCGAGCGTAGGGAAGGAGCGCGTCGATCGCCCCTGCCTGCTCGGCATAGTCGGCGAGGCGCTGTGTGACAGCCTCATCGACTAGGCCGACGATCATTTCATACATCGCTTTCACACCCCACAACTCGTCCTCGTAGACCTCGTAGGGTCCGATGATGATTTCGATGGGGGCGATCCCAAGCTGAACCCAGGCTGCATCGGTGGCTGCATATTCATCTGTCAGCAGTGCATCGGCTTTGAGCGACAGCCACTGGGACAGGCCCTCGTGCTCACTTAGCCCGGCGGCACGTCGCAAGGCTTTGACGACCGCGGCGATGTCGTCCTCGTACGCTTGGTGGTAGGGGATCGCGGCGAGTCGATCGCCATCTCGGCGAACGACGGTGAAATGCGAGAGGATCTCTCCGCGTTGAGTCGGGTGGTCCTCGAGGTATTGCTCGATTTCACTCTTTCGCAAGTCGGAAGGGTAGAGGGAGATGCCGGGCGGGCGAGCCCCGACGCCGGGCATGAACGGGCGGGCATCATTCATTCGATCCCAAGGTCCGCCGTTTCGCTCGAAGAGACGCTGCAGGACGACGCCTTCCGCATCATCTCGGGAGCGAAGATCGGCCAGCATGTCCGGGCCGTCCTCGAAGACCTGTCGCAAATAAATGCGATCGACGGCATCCGCAGCTTCGCGCAAAGCCTCGAGAACCCGACTTTGCCATGGAGGACGGTCTGCGGCGGACCACTCGAAGGGTATTTCCACCCACAAAGGAGAGGGCGATGCGCTTTCCGGGGCGTGGGTGGAGCGAGCATCTTCGGTAGGAGAACATGCGCCGCAGAGGCCGCCAATGGAGAGAATGATCGCCGCCGGCAAGCAGCGCAGGGGTCGATATCTGAGCATCCTTTTCTCGTTCCCGTTGGAAGATCGGCTTGCATCATACACGCAGCGATCGCGTGGGGGGAGGGCGAACGCAGTGACGCACGGTGACGGACAAAAGTGCCGCTCTCGAGTGATAGTATGGCGTGGGAGCGAAAAGATGTTTGACTGTGGTCGGTCCAAGAGCACGATGTTGTCCGGGTCTCTTGTTTTCGCGATCTTTCTCTCCATCTCG
>JALUUK010000002.1 GCA_027021395.1 Acidobacteriota bacterium | reverse complement strand
ATACATCGTCGCGGCAAGATGCTCACCCTCGAACGGCTTCGCCCCGAAGAGCAACTGATAGAGAATCACCCCCGCCGAGAACTGATCGGAACGTCCGTCGAGTTGCTTGTCGGCTCGTATCTGTTCCGGAGACATGTAGTCCACGGTGCCGATGATCGTTCCCGTCTTCGTTGCATCCGATGCCGCGAGCTTGGCGATGCCGAAATCGAGAATCTTGACTTGGCCGTCATCCGTGAGAAAGACATTGGCCGGCTTCACATCGCGGTGAACGATTCCTGCTGCGTGAGCGAAGTGAAGGCCGTCGCAGACTTGCGCGACGATTTCGAGACGCCGATCGAGCGCGAGTTCCCGGCGTGACTCGAGCACACGTTCGAGGTCGACTCCCTCCATGAGTTCCATGGCGATGAACGGCGTACCCCGATCTTCTCCGAGTTCGTAGATCGTCACGATGTTGGGATGGCGCAAGCCTCCCGCAGACCGCGCCTCCCGCAAGAATCGAGCGGCATTCTCACCCGCTTTGGAATGATCGCCGAGTTGCATCGTCTTGAGCGCGACGTGGCGCTCGAGAGTCACATCGTAGGCGCGATAGACCACACCCATGGCCCCGCGCCCGATCTCGCCGAGCACTTCATATTTTCCAAGCCGGGTTTGCACAGCCATCAAGGAGATTAATTGGCGGCGAAGGTCGCCGCGGCAATCAGAGATTGTGCCCGCTCGCTCCGGAATTGTTCGCCGATCTTCGGGCCGAAAGCCTACATCGCCCTATCCCCGAACGCGGGCACCGCCCTATTTGGAGAATTCCCGCCGATCCACGGCCATTCCCCGGCTACGGCGGCGGTACTGAAGATGGACAGGAGAGCCTCACCAAGTGCGAGTCGACCCCGGCGAGAAAGTCGCCGATCGAGCGTCGATCGAGAACGACGAGCAAATGGCCCGCAAGCGACCTGCGCCCCACGCTGAAGGCGAGAGAGACGAAAAGCAGATCCGCACCCTCGCCCAATCCCAGCAGTAGATCGGCTGCATCGCCCTCCTCGACGACGGGGGGTTCGATCAGGATCTCCAGCCCGAGAGCTTCCGAGAACTCCCCGAGACAGGAGTTTAGAACCGCCCCGCCGATTTCGGCCAAGAACCGAGCCGGCCTCCGATGATCCGCGCCGGATCCCTCGCGAACCTGCTGCAGAGTCGCGAGCGAGCGCCCATCTTCCGCGGATAGAACGAGCAAAGCCTCGCCCTCGAGCCCGCCGGAGAATTTCTCCATCACCACGATCAGCCTTCGCCTCGAAGGCTCGGAAGACGCCCGCGAGAGGAAGTCCGCCACCACGGCTTGCCGACTCGCGAGGTAGACGTTCGGTACGGAGAGAAGAACCTCCTCTCCGATCTTCTCGCCGAGACCGGCAGCCGCCTTTCCGGCTCCGAGATTCATCATCTCGGCAATCAGGTCCCGCTGGTCTTCAGCGAGTTCCTGCATGAGCTTCTTCCACGATGGCGACGAATTCCGCCGTCTTTTCCGCCGAGAGCGGTTTGGCGATGAAGTGGTAGCCGAGCGATGCCGCCCGATCCTGCACCGGCTTTTGAATGTTGGCGCTCAGCAGTGAGATGGGAGCGTGGGGGTACTTCGATCGCAAACGAACGGCGAGTTCGAAACCGTCCATTCCCGGCATGTTGATATCGAGCAGCATGGCATCGACCTCGATGCCATTGGCTTGCAGTTCTTCCACCCTAGCTAGCGCATCGTCTCCACAGGCCCCCTCGATGAGATTCCAAGCATCGCAGATCTGCGAGAGGTGCGCGGTCGTGTTGAGCCGCGCAGCTCGGCTATCATCGATGATCAGGATCGTTCGCCTCTCCCTTTCGCTCACTGTCTGTGTCCCTCCGGTCAGATGAAATCCCCTCGAGCGACTCTTCGGCTTTGCCGTGGCCGACTATAGGGATAGACGGAAAATGGAGCTGCCATCGCGCGTTGCATACGAAACGAGCGGCGGGGAAATCCCGCCGCTCGTCCCGACCTTCTCAACCGTCGCGCCGTCGCGAATTCAATCCCCTCGCTTCGGAACGGTCTGCGATGCGGGGCGAACCCCTCCCGTATTCGTACGAATCGGAAGTTGATAGAGCGCACCGAAAGCCAGCTCTCCAGGCAAGGCCGGATGCTCCGCAGGGTTGAAGCGAGTCGTCGAGATCACCTCGGTTCGCTGCTTCGGCTTCGGTCCGTCGGGAATGTCGATCTCGGGGAACAACCCTTGCGCCAGCACGCGGGCTTCCGGAGAAAAGGCCGGTTCGCGATAAAGACCGACACGGATCATCGCCGTCAGGGCGGCCCTCAGATCGCTATCGAGGCTTTCGCGAATACGCTGCAACGCCGGGAGCGCCTCACCGGGAATTTCCGGGCCCAGTTCATAGACGACTCGCTCGTTGCCGTAACGAATATCGACGTTGCTGGCCACCACCGTCAGGCGCAGCAGATTCCGGTCGCCCATCGAACCGAAGCTGGCCCAGCGACTGGATTCGTAGACCTCTTCTCGACCACCCTTGGTATAGATCTCGGCCACGAGGGTGCGTCCGTCCGCATCGGTAAAGAGAGTTCGCGACCGATGTCGAGGATCCGCATCCAGAGTCTCGATGACGGTATAGGTGGCCTTCGGAACATCCTCCGTGCTCTCTATCGCGTAGCGAGATCGAAGCCACGTGTACTCCGAACCCGGAATCCCGGCCGCCGCGGCGAAACTTGCCGTGAGAAGGACCCCAAGAACGAGGATCGTGGTCCGTTTCATCTTCATCTTCTGTTCCTCCCTGGCCCGAACGAACCATCGATCTCGTCATGAACAGCCGATATCGAGCGGCGGCGTCCAGACCGAAGTCGTTTTCCGGCCGATCATCTCCATGTGAAACGATCGGCCCTCGCAGGCCAAGAATCAAGTGGGAAAGGAAAATCCGGAACATTGAGAACTTGTCCGGTAGGAAAGCTCGGGGTAAAACCAGACAAACGGAGTCTTCCCGGCCATGCAAAATGAATCCGCCCGAGACCGGCGACGCCGGGAAAGACTCGAAGCCGGCTTGCGCTGGCTAGAGCGTTACCGACCACTGATCGACGATTCCGACGCCTTCTTCGAGGCCTTGGATCAACCGCCGCCCATCGACCTGATGGCACCTTCCCCCCGTGCCCGGCGACAACTCGCCGCCTTGCTGGAAAGCCGGGAAATCTCCAGCACTCCGGTCGAATTCTCCGACCTCCACCTGCGCGTCCACCAGCAAAGATCGCTCGGCGCGATTCCCGAAGTCGTCATGGGCTGGGCCTATCCCCAGGGCGCGGTTTCCGCGATCCCGCCGATGCTCTTGGCTCCCGCACGGGATGATCGCATTCTCGATCTGTGTGCGGCTCCCGGCGGCAAGACGATTCTGCTCGACCGGTTGGCGGAAGGGCGGGCGTCGATCTTGGCCGGCGATCCTTCGTCGAAGCGCAGCGGAGTCACGGTCGGCAACCTCGCCCGCAGCGCCGTGACCTCGGTGCTTCTCGTACGCCAGGAGGGCACGACCTTTCCCTGCCCGGGCCGCCTGAACAAGATCTTGCTCGATGCGCCCTGTTCCGGCGAGGGCACCTTTCGCATCCCCTCCCCTCGCTACGAACCGACCGGAGTCGCCGGCCTCGAAGCGGTCAGTCGCGTTCAGCGAAACCTGCTCGCCCGAGCAGCGAGCTTGCTTGCCCCCGGCGGAGACTTGGTCTACTCCACCTGCGCCTACTCGCCTGAAGAAAACGAAGCCGTCATCGACTCGCTGCTGCGGGAGCGCGATGACATGGACCTCGTAGCGCTACCCGAAGACACCCCGGGAATTCCCGGAGTCCACCGCTGGCTCGATCAGCGCTTTGATGAGCGAATGAAGCACGCGCGGCGCATTCTGCCGCATCACACCGGCTCGTGGGGTTTTTTCGTCGCTCACCTAGTCAAATCCGTCGATTCACGGCATACCGCCCGGCCGCGCGTGCGACCCGGCGAGAACTATCGCCCCTCCTTCTTGGAAGACGACGGCAGAGCGCGCTCGATCGTCGAGGATTTCTTCTTCGATCGCTTTGGAGTCGCGCGCGATTTCTGGCACGATTTTCGGATCCCCGGACACGGGAAGGATATTTGGCTGCTCGGGCACGATGCCCGCGAACCTTTCGACGTTGCGCGCTTGCCGATCATCGCACCGGGCCTGCGCATCGTGAAGATGACCGGTCGCGGGCCACGGGCGACTTCGGCTGCGGTGCGTCGCCTTGATGCCGCGATCACGAAATGCGTGATCGAAATCGAGTGGAGCGAAGCGCTCGAGCTACTCGAAGCGGGCAAGATCGTCGTCGGAGGGCGCTGTAGCCGAGGCGGTCCGACAGCCATCCGCTGCAAGGATCGCATACTCGGTCTAGGCTTCGTAGCCGATGGCGAAATGCAGCTCGAAATCCCCGCGGCTTGGCGCTAGACCAAGGATTCGCGGCCGATGAAAAACGAGGAGTGCCGTTCATTGAAGACCATCACGATCTCATCACGCTTTCCGTTTCTGCGCTGCGGCGCGGCCGTGTCGATCTTGGCACTGGTTCTTTCCTTTCATGCCTGCGGCCTCCTGTCGCCACGCGTCGAAGGCCTTCCGGCCGAAGCCGCCGAAATCGCCGCGCGCATCGTCCGCGCTGCACGCGCCGACGCGCATGCATGGCAGCGGCTGGCCGAATTGTGCGACACCTTCGGAGCAAGGCCGAGCGGCTCGCCGGCGCTGGAAGCGGCGCTTCGTTGGAGTATCGAGCAGATGAAGGAAGATGGAGCCGATGCCGTCCGTCTCGAAGATGTGACGATTCCCGTTTGGCACCGCGGCGAGGAATCGCTCACGCTCCTCGAACCATTCGGACCGCGTCGAATGGAGATCCTCGGTCTTGG
>JALUUK010000001.1 GCA_027021395.1 Acidobacteriota bacterium | reverse complement strand
CGTTCCGAACGCAAGTTCGAAGTCTAGGCGATGGCATCTCGGAGGATGCTTCACGGCCAAGACCTCTTGGTGGTCTTCGGCGCGGGCGTCATTTTCTCCGAGATTGTACCGATGACCGAAGCCGTGCGTTGTGCGCAAAGGGAGACACGGCTGCGGGTCCGTGTCCATTCCCAACCTGCAAGCTTGGGCCTTGCCCGGATCGCTTGTTCTTCTAGATGAGTTTGCGGTGCGCTGCGCACTCGAGATAGAGCGATTCGAGAGCGCGGACCTGAGCATCCACCGTGAAGTTCTTCACGCGCCCTAGAGCAGCTTCGCTCATGCGCCGGCGCTTCTCCGGCTGCGAGAGAAGATCCTCGACTGCCGCAGCGAGAACTCGGCTTTCTCGAGTGGGAATGATCTCTGCTGCGCCGCTCTCCCCGATGGCTTCGCGATTGCCGCCAACGTCGCTGAGCACTTGCGGCAGGCCTGCGGCCATGGCTTCGAGAACGACGTTCGAGAAACCCTCTTTGATCGATGCCAGGACGTGAAGATCGGCTAGCGCATAGATCTCCGCCATGTCCCGCCGGTCGCCGAGCAGCGTGACCCAGGCGTCGTCACCCGTGGAGACCAAGTGCTCCCGCAGGTTGGCTTCTTCCGGTCCGGAGCCCGCCAACAAGAGACGCAAATCGGGGAAACGAGGGCGAATGGATTTGAGCGCTCGAATCAGCAGGCCGTGGTCCTTGTTCCGGTGGAGCCGCGCCACACAGAGCACGATTGCTGAGGCCGAGTCGAGGCCCCACTTCCTGCGAAGGCGCTCGGATGCCTCGGATCGGCGAGGAGTGCGCCGAAAGCGTTCGATATCCACGCCGTTGTAGATCACGACCCCGTTGTCGAGCAGCGGTTCGACGCGGTGGAGATAGTCTTCGTGCACCTTGCGCGAAACGTGAATGGTGGCGTCCCGCATCGCCGACTGGCGACGTTCCATGCGGATCTGCTTCGGCAGCGGGATCGAGTCCATATTGTGGTAGTTTGCGATGACGACCGGGATGCCGGCGCGGCGTCCTGCAAGCGTGGCATAAAGAGACGGTTCGATCGTATGCGAATGAAGGATGTCCGGGGCAAGGCGGGCGAGGAAGCGTGTCAGACGGCGCGTCGAGTTCCATCGCGGGTGGTGGCCGTGACAGCGAAGCAGGTGCACGGGCAGGCCCAGCTCTCGCACTTCGTCGGCTAACGGTCCTCCTCGCTTGATCAAGATCAGCCCCATCTCGAATCGCCGCGTATCCATGCGAGGCAAGAGATCGAGGATACGTTTCTCGATGCCGCCGACCTCCATACGCGAATAGACGCGAAAGACCCGCAGCCGGCGGGGAGATGGATGAATCGCCGGCATCGGTCCCTCAGCGCGCTCGAAGCATCAAGAACCCTCCCGTCAAGAGGAGCAGGGCAGGGGGCAGCCACGCGGCGAGGATCGGAGCGAGCAGTCCGTCGCGTCCAAGCGCAGTGCTCGCCGACCAGATGGCCCAAAAGACGAAGGTGATGATGAGAGCCAAGCCGAATCCATAGAGTCCGCCGCGTCGAGACCAGCCGCTGACGGCCATCGGCGCGCCGACGATCAGCAACAAGATCGGAAGCAGGGGGATGACGATTTTCGTGTGCAGCCCGACGAGCAGCGCGGAACTGTCGAAGCCCGCCTGGGACATGCGACGGAGGTGTTCGAGCAGCTCCTTGAAGGTCTTTTCGTCGGCTAGCCGCGAGCCGAGAAAAAGGGTCTTTGTGGCACCGAAGAGCGCGGGGTCCTCGGTCAGCTGTGTCGGCAGTCTCTGGAAGTGGTCGAAGGTCTCGACGCCACGTTCAGAAAAGGTCCGGCGCCAGCCGTCGATGAATACCCATTTCCCGTCTTCCAGCCGGGCTTCGCGGGCTTCGATTCGCTCGAGCAGGCGTGCGCGATCGAGGTTGACCCGGAAGAGGCCGGGAGAGGCCAGCCACTTGGCACGCGAGTGGGAGTAGGCCCAAAGGTGACCTTCGTCGCCGAATATCCACTGGCGTCCACTACGGCTTTCGTCGGCTGCCGTTTCACCCTTGAGCCGATGGAGGATCTTCTTCGCCTCATGCTGCGCCGAGGGCAAGAGCGTCTCCTGAATGGCGGCATAGCTGCCGGAGATCAGGACCGTGGCGGCGACGAGCGGAGCGACGATCCGCACGGGGCCGATTCCCGAAGCCTTCAGGGCGACGATCTCTCCGGCTCGCGCGAGGCTCGTTAGAGAGATCAAGGCCGCGGCGAGCGCCGCGATGGGGAAGAGGTGGCGAAGATTGACCGGAATGGAAAGTACGACATAGGTGAATACGTCACCCCAAGGAATGCTCTGGTAGTTTTCGGAGGCGCGATCCGCGGCGGTGGATGCATCCACCGCGGCAGTGAGCGCGACGAGGATCAGCATGACCGCGAGGAACATGCGCAGGTAGCCCGATGCCAAGTACACGTCCATGCGCGAGAGAGGGACTAGGCGCACGCCGCGGTTCCTGCTCTCGCTGCGGTGATGGCCGGTGAGGTCACGCACCGGCCGCGCGGGTCGGCGTCGTAGGAAAAAGAGGGTGAGGCGCGCGATGGTTTCTGGAATGCCCGCCGTCATGCGCCCCCGCTCGCGCAACGCCAGCAGCGTCCACAGCACCACCGCCCAGAGGAAGCAGACCGCCACGGGAATCCACTGGCCCACCCATGCCGGAATCTCGTTGGGCTTGGTCAAGCCGTCACCGATGCTCAAGAGCAGGTAGTAGACGAAGATGACGAGAATGGCCTGAGCGAGTCCGGCGAAGCGCCCACCGCGGCGGGTTCGGACGGCCAAGGGAAAGGCGAGAAAAGCCAAGACAGGAATCGCCGCCGGAAGGGCCCAGCGCTCGTGCCACACCACGCGTGCGGCGCGAATGCGATAGCGCAGCGTGGATCGCTGGCCGTCGTTCTTGGCCGTGGCGAGTTCTTCTTGGAAGCCGTGGATCAGCGCCGGAAGCTCGTACCCGGCCTTGAATCGGGGATTCTTCTCGCCCCGCGAACCTCGCTTGGCGCCGAAGAAAGGGCTCGGCGGGAACGGACGCGTGAGATTTTCGAAGCGTCCGAGCGTATAGGTCTCGGGCGAGGTCGGATCCCAGGAATGCAACTCGCCCTCGTCGAGAAGCAGTGAGATGCGGCCCGTATCGCGTTCGAAAAAAGTCTGGCTCTTACGCGCGAGGATCAGCTCGCTCAGTCCTTCGTCGCGTGGCGACTCCAGCAAGAGCAGCGTGCCTTGCTGCACCGGCCCCTCGGTGGAATCGGCAACCTCCCGAGCGTAGAAAACGGCGTTCTCCAGCTGCTGATAAAAGACGCCGGCATCGATTTCCCGGTTGGGATCTCGTGCCCGGTTGATCTCGTCGAAGAGTTCGTCCTGGTAGACCCAGGCCCACGGATCGAGGTAGTGAGTGGTGAATGCCGCGGCTCCGAAGAGAAGAGCGGCGACGAGCAGCACGGGCCGGAACAGGCGTAGCGCAGAGATGCCGGCCGTGCGCAGAACGATGACCTCGTTCTGCGCGTTCATCCGGCCGATGCCGATCAGGACCGCCAAGAGAATCGACATCGGGAGCGTGATCCGCAAGATGGAGGGGATTTCGGCGCCGACGAAACCGAGGATCAGAGAAAGTGGGACCTGCTTTTCGATCACCTGGCGGGTGATCGCGAAGAGCTGGTTGATGAGGAAAATCATGGAAAACGCAGCGAGGCCAAGCAGGAGCGGAGCGCGGATCTCGCGTGCGACATAGCGGTCGAGGCGGCTCCAAGAACGAGGCATCGTGGGGCGAACTCCCGTAAAGAAAGAGGAGAAAAGCGGGCGCAGCTAAACAGTGCCGGGTGGACGTGGATTCGTCAAGCGACGAAAAGCGAGGAAATTCGGGCTTTTCTGTAACGTCCGATAAGAAGTATTATGTAAACTTTCATGGAGGGCGGCGATTTCTCGTGCGCTCCTTTCTTTATCGGCGCGGCGTTCGTGACTCGCTAGGAGCCTTTCCCTATTTCCTTGCGGAGGTCTGCCAGAATCTCCTCGAGCGCGGAAACGAGCTCCGCTGGGTCGGAGACTTCTTCGTCAAAGCGCAGGCTGAGCTGAAAGCGCCGGTTCTCCGGCCGATAGCGGAAAACGTACGGGCGTGAGCGCTCGCTCGGTCGCGACTCTTGCTCGGCCGCGCCTTCGTCGCGGGCCTTCTTGATGCGCCGGACGTCGTCGCGAGTCAGCTTTCCTCGCTGGATTTCGTCGACCAGTGCCAGCATGGCGTCTTCGTCCGGCTGGCGGAAGATCAGCAGCAGGGTGCTTTTGGTGGTGATGTCGGCGCGCCGACACGCCTCTTTCACGGCCTCGGGCATGCGGTTGAGGCTGAGGATCTCGGTGATGCTCGACCGCGATCGGCCGAGCTTCTGGGCCACTTGCTCGTGGGTGTACGAAAAATCTTCGAGGAGTCGAGCGATGGCTTCCGCCTCTTCGAAATGCGTCAGGTCGCGACGCTGCAAGTTCTCGATGAGGGAGATTTCCAGCGCTCCCCTGTCATCGACGTCGAGTTCGACGCAAGGGACCAGCGAGAGGCCGACGGTGCGCGCGGCGTGGTAGCGCCGCTCGCCGGCGATGATTTGGAAGCGCGCTCCGTCGTCGATGGGCCGGACGAGAATGGGTTCGAGAATTCCCCGCTCGCGAATGGATTCGGAGAGTTCTTCGATCCCGTGCATCGATTGGCGAGGCTGCGTGGGGTTGGGTTCGAGTCGTTCAATCTCGATGAGTCTGCCGACCGCGGCCGGGCGCACGGCGGTGATCTGGTCCACGAAATGGCTGTCGGCTCGCATGCGCGCGCTAGGGGGCAATCCCTTCCCTTTAGACACGTTGGAGTACCTCCTCGGAAAGGCGGTAGTACTCTTCCGCACCCTTGGAAGTGGGCGCGAAAGAGAAGATGGGTTC